>NZ_JBKSWG010000003.1:141840-151700 GCF_047234585.1 Sellimonas sp.
AACACCAGCCTTCCAAGCTGGATACGTGGGTTCGATTCCCATCACCCGCTTTTTGTATGTCATGAAAAGCACTGCCTTTTACTTTGAAGGGCAGTGCTTTTTTCTGTAAAGGAAAACTTTTTGACTCGTTTTTTGTTATTTGAGAAAAGACCCGGCTTCATCAATGCAGCAGGGTCTTTAAATGAGCAACAGCCTATTTTGTCAGTACTTCGGCTCCGTCTTCCGTGATAAGCACCATATATTCTACCTGGGCGGAAAGTCCGTCGTCTTCTGTATATACTGTCCAGCCGTTATCTTCGTCGATAAAGAAATCCGGTCCCCCCTCATTGATCATCGGTTCGATCGTAAACATCATTCCAGGGACGAGGAGCATCTCACTCCCTTTTGGCGTTACGTAGCTGACCCACGGCTCTTCATGGAATTCCAGGCCGATTCCATGTCCTCCGATTTCCTCCACAACGGAATATCCATTTTCATTGGCGTGAGCCTGGATGGCGTGAGCGATATCTCCAAGGTGGTTCCACGGTTTTGCCTCCTTAAGTCCAAGTTCAACGCATTCTTTTGTGACGCGCACAAGTTTTGAAGCACGTTCACTGACTTCCCCAATGCAGAACATGCGGGACGCATCCGAAAAATATCCATCGAGGATGGTAGATACATCCACATTGACGATATCTCCTTCCTGAAGGATGATGGATTCATCAGGGATGCCATGACAGATCTCGTTGTTTATGGAAGTGCAGACGCTCTTTGGGAATCCCTGGTAGTTCAAAGGGGCAGGGATTCCGCCGTGCTGAGTTGTGAAGTCATATACGAGCCGGTCAATCTCCTCCGTACTCATTCCGGCATGGATATGTTTTTCTACATGATCAAGGACAGCTGTATTTAGTTTTGCACTCTCCCTGATCTTTTCGATCTGTTCCGGTGTTTTGATCATGCTGTGATCCGGTACAATCTCGCCATTCTCCGCGTGAAGGGCGATTTTTTCGTCCATCGCCATATGGCATTTTTTGTATTTTTTTCCGCTTCCGCACCAGCATGGTTCATTTCGTTCCATATGCAAAATCTCCTTTGTTGTGAATTTGTGTATCTCTGCTTTTCTGCCCGCAGGCAGTCTGTCTTTTTCTTGCCCACGGGATTATTTTGAATATATTCCTCCATTATTATATCGCATTTCGCGGTTGTTAGCACCCATAAAATAAGATATAATAAGAATATATGTTACGGTTCGGATACGGTGTGACACAGGGACGGACGGTAACTGCTAAAAAAAAGAAAGGATGTGAGCATATGCTGCGAATCGGAATGCTGACAAGCGGAGGCGACTGTCAGGCGTTAAATGCTGCAATGCGCGGGGTGGCAAAAGGGATTTTTTCAAAGGTAAAGGATGTAGAGATCTACGGTTTCAAAGATGGATATAAGGGACTGATCTACTCCGACTTCAAGATGATGACGGACAGGGATTTTTCGGGTATCCTTACGACCGGCGGCACGATCCTCGGAACATCACGTCAGCCATTTAAACTGATGAGGGAACCAGGAGAGGACGGGATTGATAAAGTAGAGGCGATGAAACATACTTATCATAAGCTCAACCTTGACTGTCTTGTAGTGCTGGGAGGAAATGGAACGCACAAGACAGCAAATCTTCTGCGGGAAGAGGGACTCAATGTTGTGACACTGCCGAAGACCATTGACAATGATCTCTGGGGAACAGACATGACATTCGGATTTCAGAGTGCGGTAGACATTGCGACAGATACGATCGATAAAATCCACACAACGGCTACTTCACACAGCAGAGTGTTCATCGTGGAAGTCATGGGCCATAAAGTGGGCTGGGTCACACTCCACGCAGGTATTGCAGGAGGGGCAGACATCGTTCTGCTTCCGGAGATCCCTTATGATCTGGATGTAGTTGTAAAATCAATCCAGAAAAGAGCGGATGCAGGAAAGCGTTTTACGATCATTGCTGTGGCAGAGGGGGCTATCACAAAAGAAGAAGCTGAAATGCCGAAGAAGAAACTGAAAGAACTTCAAGAAAAGAAGAAGAAAAAATATCCTTCTGTGGCATATGAACTGGCAGAAAAGATCCAGAATAAGTGTTCGCAGGAAGTTCGCATCACGGTTCCGGGGCATACGCAAAGAGGAGGTTCCCCGTGTCCGTACGACCGTGTCCTTTCCACGAGACTTGGAGCTGCAGCGGCGGAGATGATCCTGAAAAAGGAATTCGGTTACATGGTAGCGATCAGAGAGGATAAGATCTGTAAAGTGCCGCTCAAAGAGGTGGCGGGAAAACTTAAGACGGTAGACCCGAAAGCCGGCATTATCAAAGAAGCAAAAATGGTCGGCATCAGTTTCGGAGATGAAATGTAAAAGAAACAGACAAGGAGAATAAAGAATGTCTTATACTGCCTTATACAGAAAATTTCGTCCATCTGAATTTGAGGATGTCAAAGGACAAGACCACATTGTGACAACATTACAAAACCAGATCAAAGCAGGCAGGATCGGGCACGCGTATCTGTTCTGCGGAACGCGGGGCACGGGTAAGACGACAGTGGCAAAAATTTTTGCAAAAGCGGTAAACTGTGAGCACCCGGTCAACGGCAGTCCGTGCGGAGAATGCGATATGTGCAGGAATATCGGGGCAGGCACCTATATGAACGTAGTGGAGATCGATGCGGCGTCCAACAATGGTGTGGATAATATCCGCAGCATTCGCGAGGAAGTGGAATACCGCCCTGCACAGGGAAGATACAAAGTCTATATCATCGACGAGGTGCACATGCTTTCCATCGGGGCTTTCAACGCGCTTTTAAAAACGCTTGAGGAACCTCCGGAATATGTGATCTTTATTCTTGCGACGACAGAGGTGCACAAGATTCCTATTACGATTCTTTCGAGATGTCAGAGATACGATTTCCGAAGGATTACCATCGATACGATCTCGGACAGGCTAAGAGAGCTGATGGAGAAAGAACAGGTAGAAGTGGAAGAAAGGGCGATCCGGTATGTAGCTAAGGCGGCTGACGGATCTATGCGTGATGCATTGAGTCTCCTCGATCAGTGCATTGCATTCCATATTGGAGAAAAACTCACATACGATATGGTGCTGGATGTTCTTGGGGCTGTGGATACGGATGTTTACAGCGCACTGCTGAGAAAGATTCTGGATCGGGATGTGAAGGCGGTACTGGAGGCGGTCAATGACCTTGTGATGCAGGGAAAAGAGCTGTCTCAGTTATCCGCAGATTTCACATGGTATTTAAGGAACTTGCTATTAGTAAAGAGTTCTGATAATATGGAGGATGTGCTTGATGTCTCTACGGAGAATCTGGCACAGTTGAAAGAAGAAGCACAAAGGATTGACAATGATGCGCTGATCCGCTATATCCGGATCTTTTCAGATCTGAGCGGGCAGCTGAAATATGCGACACAGAAAAGAGTGCTTTTGGAAGTGGCGCTCATCAAACTCTGTAAACCACAGATGGAGACGA
Source organism: Sellimonas sp. (assembly GCF_047234585.1). Classification (NCBI taxonomy): domain Bacteria; kingdom Bacillati; phylum Bacillota; class Clostridia; order Lachnospirales; family Lachnospiraceae; genus Sellimonas; species Sellimonas sp. Next base: position 145,341 of record NZ_JBKSWG010000003.1, read on the forward strand.
GAAACGATACGCTTCTTGACCGGATACGGGCTCTGGAAGAAAAAGTGGCAAAAGGGATTCCGGTACAACGGGAAGTTGTCTCACGGGAAGACGGAGGCGTGAAAAGGGAGTTTGCGCAAACGGAGATGGCGGCGAAGCCTGAGCTCCCAAAGGCGCTCCCGGAAGAAGTGACCGAAGTGGCAAAGAATTTCCGGATGATTGCAAACGAGGCGTCCGGCATGTTAAAGACATACTTAAAGCAGGCGAGGTTAAGCGTCGGAAATCAGGGACAGCTCCAGATCATCCTTCCGGATGATCTGGGGGCAAGTGTCGTAGGGACAGAGGATCACAAGAAGGAAATACGTGATCTGATCGCTCAGCGGACCGGAAGACAGATAGAGATTGAAGTCGGAAAAGTGGAGCAGGGGCGCAGATTTGAAGAAAGTTTTGTGGATTTGGAACAACTTATCCATATGGATATCACAGTAGAAGAATAAGGAGGAACCGATCATGGCAAGAAGAGGAGGTTTTCCGGGCGGTGGAATGCCGGGGAATATGGCAAATCTGATGAAGCAGGCGCAGAAGATGCAGCGTCAGATGGAAGAACAGGCAAAAGAGATGGAGACGAAAGAATTTTCCGCTACAGCAGGAGGCGGTGCGGTAAAAGTGACAGTTTCCGGTAAAAGAGAGATCTTGAAAGTAGAACTTCAGGAAGAAGTTGTTGATCCGGACGATATCGAGATGCTTCAGGATCTGATCGTTGCGGCGGTAAATGAGGCGCTCCGCCAGGTGGATGAAGCCAACACATCCGCCATGAGCAAGCTGACAGGCGGTATGGGCGGTGGCATTCCGGGAATGTTCTAGATCAAGAGGAATGGGAAATGGAATATTACAGCAACCAGATCAGCCGTCTGATCGAGGAACTTTCAAGACTTCCGGGTATCGGAGCAAAATCGGCGCAGCGTCTTGCCTTCCATATCATCCATATGCCGAAAGAGCAGGTAGAAGAGTTTGCCAGGACGATGGTGGATGCAAGAAATAACGTGCGGTACTGTAAAGAATGCTGTACGCTGACTGATGATGAACTCTGTCCTATCTGCCGCAACGAAAACAGGGATCACAGGACGATCATGGTCGTGGAGACCCCGAGAGACCTGGCGGCCTATGAAAAAACAGGAAAGTACGAAGGAGTGTATCACGTACTTCACGGGGCGATTTCGCCGATGCTTGGAATTGGTCCTGGAGACATTCGGCTCAAAGAGCTGATGATGCGGCTTGAAGGCGATGTGGATGAAGTGATCATCGCAACCAATTCCACGCTGGAAGGGGAGACGACGGCTATGTATATCAGCAAGCTCATCAAGCCTGTCGGCATCAAGGTAAGCCGGATTGCCAGCGGGGTGCCGGTCGGCGGAGACCTGGAATACATTGACGAAGTGACGCTTCTGAGAGCCTTGGAGGGAAGGACGGAGCTTTAAAAAGAGGGAGGAGTCTCCCTCCGTTTTGTTGTAAAGGAAAAATGAAGAAGAAAAAAGTGACATCGACAGACATTGCCCGGGCGGCGGGTGTGTCTCAGTCCGCGGTCTCCATGATCCTCAATCAAAAATACAATGTCTCCTTCTCAAAAGAGACGGTTGAAAAAGTGGAGCGGGCAGCAAAAGAAATGAATTATCAGCCGCCAAAAAGGAAGATCAAAAAAGAAAACCGGCGGGAGAAACTTTTGGTTGTATTCTGCTCTAACTTGACAAACCCTTACTACGTAATGCTCCTGCAGGGTATCGAGTCCAGGGCGAAGGAGGCAGGGTACGGACTGTTTATCTGCAATACCCAGCGTGATCTGAAGATGGAGGAGCGGTATCTGAGAATGATGCCCGAGATTTCGCCTCTTGGAATCATTTATACGTGCAATCCGAGCCGATGCTATATGGATACCATCGAAAAGCTTTCGGAGAAGATCCCGATTGTGATCGTGAACAATCAAAATGAACAGCTCAACGTGGATGCAGTAGAACTTGACAACTCGAAGCTGGGGCGTTTGATGGCCAGACATCTGCTGGAGCTTGGGCACCGGGATGTCGCTTATATCGCTCCGCCTCTTACCATCCGTCAGAAACAGCGTTCCAAGCGGGTCGAAGGTTTCCTGAAGGAATTCGATAAGCAGGGATTGAAAGATCGGGTTATCATCAAGGCGGCTGGAGAAGAAATGGATCAAAATGTCCCGAATATCGACTCGGAATATAAGATCGGGTACGATCTCACAAAAGAGCTGCTGGCGGAAAAGCGAGATGTGACAGCTATCGTGGGACTCAATGATATGATCGCGTTCGGGATATTGGATGCTCTTCATGATGAAAAGTATAAGGTGCCGGGCGATATTTCGGTCATGGGCTGCGATAATACATTGTTTGCGCGGATTCACAAAGTATCTTTGACGACGATCGAGCATTTCGTTGTCTTTAAAGGCCGGGACGCATGCGACATCATTATGAAGAAGATTACTACGCAGAATGCCGGATACTCGGAAATCGAGCCTGTCAGCACGTACCATGTCGAGTATGAGCCAAGGTTGATCGTGCGCGGAACTACTTCCTACCCGAAAAAAATAAATTAATGGTTTGGAGAAAAATATTAATAATAAATTGCGTTTCATATGACAAAGAGATACGTTAAAAATCGGGAAGGATGTTGTAAAAATAGTTATTTTTTCACAAAATAGAGACAAGAATAGTGATGATTTGTATTCTCCGAATTGATAATATATTGTTTTATTAATTAATATTTTTATTAATAAAAAACGTGGCGGTTGACCTTGTCATTTTCAGGTTTTATAATAAGAATTAAGAAACAGCGAGTACAAATTCAAGGAGGAACCTGAGATGAAATTTTTTATTGACACAGCGAACGTAGACGATATCAGAAAAGCAAATGACATGGGAGTAATCTGCGGAGTGACGACCAATCCGTCGCTGATTGCAAAAGAAGGGCGTGATTTCAACGAAGTAATTAAAGAGATCGCATCCATCGTGGACGGACCGATCAGCGGCGAAGTAAAAGCGACGACGACAGATGCGGAAGGAATGATCGCGGAGGGACGTGAGATTGCCAAGATCCATCCGAACATGGTCGTAAAAATCCCGATGACAGCAGAGGGACTGAAAGCGGTAAAAGTGCTCTCAGCAGAAGGGATTAAGACAAATGTGACACTGATCTTTACTGCAAATCAGGCTCTTCTCGCGGCAAGGGCAGGGGCAACTTATGTATCTCCGTTTGTCGGACGTCTGGATGATATCTCTGTGAGAGGGACAGAGCTGATCGAGGAGATCGCGGAAATGTTTGCAGTGGCAGGAATCGAAACACAGATCATCGCAGCCAGCATCCGCAATCCGATCCACATCACAGAATGTGCTCTTGCAGGCGCTGATATCGCGACTGTACCGTATAAAGTAATCGAACAGATGACACATCATCCGCTCACAGATGCAGGAATCTCCAAATTCCAGGCAGATTATAAAGCGGTATTCGGAGAATAGGCATAAGAATGGGTATAGAGGTACAGCTCCCCTGTGCCGGAAAACAAAACATAGAACAACCAGGAGGAATTGTCATGGACAATTTAGAATTACAGAAAATTGCCAATGAAGTCCGCAAAGGGATTGTGACTGCAGTTTATCATGCAAAGTCCGGTCACCCAGGCGGATCCTTATCTGCGGCAGACATTTACACATATCTTTACTTTGAAGAAATGAATATCGATCCGGAAGATCCGAAAAAAGCAGACCGCGACCGGCTGGTCGTTTCCAAAGGACATACATCTCCGGGATACTACTCTGCGCTTGCAAACAGAGGTTTTTTCCCGGTAGAAGACCTGAAAACATTCCGTCATGTAGGTTCCTATCTCCAGGGACATCCGGATATGAAACATATCCCAGGAGTAGACATGTCAAGCGGATCTCTGGGACAGGGGATCTCAGCAGCAGTGGGAATGGCCGTTTCCGCAAAACTTTCCGGGGATGACTACCGTGTATACACATTGGTAGGAGACGGAGAAATCCAGGAAGGACAGGTATGGGAAGCAGCCATGCTTGCAGCACACAGAAAGCTTGACAATCTTGTTGTCATTGTGGACAATAACAACCTGCAGATTGACGGACCGATTGATGAAGTAAATTCACCATATCCGATCGACAAGAAGTTCGAAGCCTTCAATTTCCATGTGATCAATGTGGATGGACACGATTTTGATTCTTTGAGAGCAGCGTTTAAAGAGGCGCGCGAGACAAAAGGTGTGCCGACAGCCATTATCGCAAAAACAGTAAAAGGAAAAGGCGTTTCCTTTATGGAAAACCAGGCTTCTTGGCATGGAACAGCTCCGAATGAAGAGCAGTACAAAGTTGCAATGGAAGATTTAGAGAAAGCAGGTGAAGCATTATGTCAGAAGTAAAGAAGATCGCAACAAGGGAAAGCTACGGTAATGCTTTAGTAGAACTTGGGAAAGAACATGATGACGTCATCGTTCTCGACGCAGACCTTGCCGGAGCAACAAAGACAGGAACATTTAAGAAGGCGTTCCCAGAACGCCATATCGACTGTGGTATTGCAGAAGGAAATATGATGGGAGTGGCAGCAGGGCTCGCAGCTACAGGAAAGGTTCCTTTTGCAAGTTCCTTTGCGATGTTCGCAGCAGGACGCGCTTTTGAGCAGGTAAGAAACTCCATCGGATATCCGAAATTAAATGTAAAAATTGGCGCAACCCACGCGGGAATTTCTGTAGGAGAAGACGGGGCTACACATCAGTGTAACGAAGATATTGCTCTGATGCGTACGATACCGGGCATGGTTGTCCTGAATCCGTCTGATGATATTGAAGCGAAAGCAGCTGTGAAGGCGGCTTACGAACATGTAGGGCCGGTTTATATCCGCTTCGGACGTCTGGCTGTTCCGGTTATCAACGACACGCCGGATTATCAGTTTGAGATTGGAAAAGCAATCACACTCAGAGAAGGTACAGATGTGACGATCATCGCTACAGGGCTGGAAGTAAATGAATCTCTCGTGGCAGCTCAGAAGCTGGCAGAAGAAGGGATCAGCGCCGAAGTGATCAATATGCATACAATCAAACCACTTGACGAAGAAGCTGTGCTGAAGGCAGCGGAAAAGACAGGAAAGATCGTTACTGTAGAAGAACACTCCGTTATCGGAGGCCTTGGAAGCGCTGTGTGTGACGTTGTGGCACAGAAAGCATGCGCGAGAGTAATGAAGATCGGTGTCAACGACACATTTGGAGAATCAGGTCCGGCAGTAGAATTGATCAAAAAGTACGAGCTGGATGGCGAAAGTATCTATAAGAAAGTCAAAGCATTCCTTGGAAAATAGAAAAAAACTGCAGATGGCAGGCAGATGCAGCCGTATCGGGGAAAGAAGAACCATTTCCCCGGTACGGCTTTTTGCGTTCATATGGTCAGCAGATTTTCCTGAAAGACAGGTTGGTGCTGTGGGGATGGGCTGTCAGGACGCGGAGGGAATCATCGACTGTGCGATTCTTTTCTCCACCTCTGCCCAGTTGATCACGTGGAACCAGTTGTTGATATAGTCTCCGCGCAGATTTTTGTATTTCAGATAGTAGGCATGCGCCCAGACGTCCAGAGGAAGAATTGGCTGATAGCCGTAAGAGAGGGGGTTATCCTGATTTGGCAGAGCCAGGACTTGCAGATCATTATCCTGATCAGTCACAAGCCACGCAAATCCCGAGCCAAACTGTCCAAGGGCCGCTGTTTTCATCTCAGACCAGAACTCTTCCCCGTCATCATAGAAGTCCAGGATAGAAGGGGCTGTTTTTTGCCCGGGCGGCGCCATAAGATCGAAATAGAGATCGTGGTTATACACTCCGCCCCCGTTATTTCGGACGGCAGTCTGAAGCTCCGGGGGCAGCCTGTCAAGTTCGGTCAAAAGCTGAGTCAGTGTGTGCGACTGATATTCCGGATAATCTTTGAGAGCCGTATTCAGGTTGTCAATGTATGTCTGGAAATGTTTGTCGTGATGAAAATGCATTGTCTCCGCATCGATATATGGCTCCAGAGCATCGTATGAATAAGGGAGCGGCGGAAGGGAAAAAGGGTATGTAAGCTCTGTTATCATGTTTTGCAGCCTCCTGATCCTGCGGCTGGCTGCTCTGAAATCAGTACAGCCAGACTCACTGTATTCTTATATTGAAATATAGTCCTGTGCCTAGAAAGAAATGACAACATTTTTTATGGAAGTCTCCAGTAGAGATTTTGGAAAAGATTTTGAATAAATTATCAGAAAACGTGTGCATCAGCGCGGGAAATTGTGATATAATCCCATCTTTGACAGTTGAAAAGAAAAATGAGTGCCACAATCCAT
>NZ_JBKSWG010000004.1:0-146334 GCF_047234585.1 Sellimonas sp.
ACATTCAAAAAACCGTTCAGACCGCTATGCCGTCCTTTCTCAAAAAGCGCTGGATATCCTCACTGACTACTGGTTTGCATACGGCCGTCCCTCCGGCTGGCTTTTTCCGAAACAGACGGATCCTTCCCGGCCTATTGATACTTTTTATATCACGCGGCATATGCGTGCCCACGAAGAGTCCCTCGGCTGGGAACACCGGCTTACCTGCCACTCTTTCCGTCATGCTTTCGGAACACACCTTTATGAAAACGGGACGGATCTTCTGACAATTAAAAATCTGATGGGGCACAAATCTCTAAACTCTACCCTGATCTATATCCACCTGGCTTCTTACCAGTCCAGAAATGTGCTCTCCCCTTTTGACCGGATTGGAGGTGCTTCCATTGAGTAACCTCAAGATCCGGATGATCTGGCAGGATTCGTATGATGATTACTGCCAGTCCGGACATTTCCAGTCAGAAGAACAGAAAAAAACTTCCCGCGCCATCCTGGCATGTAAGTCCGGCAGGCTTGGATTCAATGTCAGTGAGTGCAGCGAATGCGGACACATGGAATTCCACAAGAATTCCTGCCGGAACCGGAACTGCCCCATCTGTCAAGCTGTACTGAAAGAAATCTGGGTGGATCAACGCAGGGCGGAAGTCATTGATTCCCCTTACTTCCACGTGGTGTTTACTCTCCCCCATGAACTCAATCCCCTGATCTACTGTAATCAGAAGCTCCTTTACGGACTGCTCCATAAGTGCTGTGCCGAAACCCTTCTGGAACTGAGTACAGACCAGAAATATCTTGGCGCACAGCCCGGGATTATGATGCCAAATTGTCTTTTGCGTTAAAAAGCGCAGGAGTTTCAGAAGAACCGTCCGCAGCAGGCGCAATTACCACGCTTATTTCATCGCACATGCCTGCCTGTATGAAAGACCAATTCAGAATGCCGCCTCCACCTAGCATCAATGTTTCAATTCCAAACAATCTTTTTAATTTCTTCATTGCCATTCCATAATCCAAAGTTTCCTTTCCGGCAATAATATATGAGATTCCAAGACTTCTCAAAAATGCTTTATAAGCATTTCCTGCTTTTTCCGTCAATACTTCAATTACATGGGCATGAGTGTCATTGTAAATAAGTTCACTGCTCTTCCACCCCAATCTGCCGGAAGGATCAACGGAGACGTAATACATCGTGGCATTTTCTTCTGCCACAAAGTCTCCCGCAGGTACGGCAGGCGCATCTTCATTTAATGCAGGTACTTCATAGAAAGTAAAATTGTCGTCCGTTGTCACTCTGCCAGACAGCCAGCCTTGATGTTTATAATAAGGGTTCTCCCCAAAAGCTATGTTGTAAAATACATTTCCTGCCGTTTCTCCCTCTGCGGTATCCATATAAGATCCCATAATTTTGCCGTCAAGAGAAGTCAGCATGTGGCAAAAAATATATGGTCTGTCCATTTTTATTTCCTCCCAAATCAAAGTTTTATTTTCCGCTGAACACGGGGAAAGCGCTGAATTCTCCGTAATCCTTCAATGGTTCCATCGATCTTAGGATTTCCATATCCTGTTGGGAAATTTCAAAATCAACTTTTGCATTTTCAAGCATATGCGCCGGATTCGCTGTTTTAGGAAGCGGCAACGTGCCGATCTGCAAATCATATCGAATACAAAGCTGAGCTATGGTCGCTTGGTATTTGTCAGCGATTCTGCTCAATTCTTCATTTTTCAAAATTTCTCCATGAGCAACAGGAGAATATGCTTCCACCAAAATGTCATGTTTCCGGCAATGCTCTATCAGATTTGAAGGTGTATTTCCTACATGAACCAGCAGCTGATTTACCATAGGTTTTATCGTGCATGTAGAAAGAATATTCTCAATGTCATGTTCCTGGAAATTAGAAATACCGATCGCGCGGAGTTTCCCTGCTTTATAAGCGTCTTCCAGTGCACGCCATGCTTCACGATTTCCATCTGCATAATCTCCGCCGCGGAAGTCTGCCCATGGCTGCGGACTGTGAATAAGCATCAAATCAATGTAGTCCAGTCCCATTTTTTCAAGTGAGCCATCAATTGCCTCTACTGCTTCTTCGTAGGACTTTATTTCTGCTGCCAGTTTTGTCGTAATGAAAAGATCTTTCCGATCTATTCCACAAGCCCGGACGCCTTTGCCCACTCCACTCTCATTCTCATATGCCTGTGCGGTATCAATGTGGCGATATCCGATTTTTACCGCATTACAGATCGCTTCTTCGGCCTCATCATCCGGAATAAACCATGTGCCCAATCCTATTTTAGGAATCTGAATGCCGTTTGTAAGGGTGTAAGTTTCTGATAAAATTTTTGTCTGTTCCATATCTTTCCTCCTGTTGACGCACTTTTTATATGCGGCTATAATCCTTATGTGAGTTCATGTAAATCATACAACTTAAAGTTAGGTTTAAGTCAATGCCTGATACAAAAAAATTTAGAAATGTGAGGATAAAAAATGCTTTATACAGTAAGTGAAATGGCAAAAAGATTAAATATAGCGCCTTCAACGCTGCGCTATTACGATAAAGAAGGGCTTCTGCCATTTGTCGAACGCTCCAACGGCGGCATACGAATGTTCAAAGACAGTGACTTTGAATGGCTTTCTATTATTGAATGTCTGAAAAAAACAGGGATGCCCATCAAGAAAATCAAAATTTTTATAGATTGGTGTATAGAGGGAGATGCAACAATTTCTGCCCGCAAAGAATTAATTGAAAATCAGCGGCAGGCTGTACTTATTCAAATCCAGCAGCTGGAAGAAACGCTTGCCATGCTGGACTATAAAAAATGGTATTATGAAACTGCTGAAAAAGCAGGATCATGCAAAATACACGAAACCATACCGGAAGAAGAGATCCCTGCTAAATTTAAAGACGCAAGAGCAAGGGCAAAAGGTCTTCTTACAACTGTGTGATAACATTTCGAATTTTGAGGCAGAACCAGCCGCGGCGACTCCTCGTTGTTATTGACAATTCTTTTCTTAAATGTTAATATTTTTCTGGTAAAAATGCCTGTAAAAAGAGCGCGGTGTCCTCGCGCCGGAAAGGATGAATTGTCATGAATACTCTAAAGAAAATATATTGCAGGACTTTTCAGACCGGATTGAAGGTTTGTCTTCCTTTTTTGCCTTATCGGACGCCGAAGATCGTCGGAAGTGTGAAAGTGCTGCCAGATGTGATCCGCAAGAAAAACTGCAGCAAGGCTCTGATCATCACTGATGCGGGCATTCGGAAGCTTGGCCTGACTGTCCGCCTGGAAAATGCATTGGAGCGTGCCGGGATTCCCTTTTGTATCTATGATAAAACCGTAGCCAATCCTACTACTGTAAATGTGTCCGAGGCTATCAATCTTTATAAAAGTGAAGGCTGTGACTGCATTATCGGATTCGGCGGCGGTTCCAGTATGGACTGTGCCAAGGCTGTCGGGGCCTGCATCGCGAAACCAAAACAGTCGCTTGCGAAGATGAAGGGGATTTTGAAAGTACACAAAAAACTGCCGCTTTTGATGGCAATACCTACCACTGCCGGCACCGGAAGTGAGACGACGCTGGCTGCGGTCATCACAGACGCCCAGACGCGCCACAAATATGCGATCAACGATTTCCCTCTGATCCCAAGATATGCGGTTCTGGATCCCAAGGTCACTTTATGCCTGCCTCCATTTATCACTGCCACCACCGGAATGGATGCCCTAACCCACGCTGTGGAAGCCTACATCGGCAATTCCACCACTTACGGGACACGCAAGGACGCTCTTCTGGCTGTCAAACTGATTTTTGAAAATATCGATACCGTATACGAGGATGGCAGCAACGTGGATGCGCGGCGCAACATGCTGCGTGCCTCCTTCTATGCCGGATGCGCATTTACCAAGTCCTATGTGGGATATGTCCATGCCATTGCCCATTCCCTGGGCGGGGAATACAACGTACCTCATGGGCTTGCAAATGCGGTAATTCTTCCCATGGTCTTAAAAGCCTACGGCGAAAAGATTCACAAAAAACTTGCCCGTCTGGCTATTGCTGCCGGTCTGGCTGACAAAAATACCCCTTATGACGAGGCAGCAGAACGGTTCATTTCAGCCATTCAGGATATGAAAAAACGGTTCGGTATCGGCGATTATATCCCGGAAATCCAGGAGACGGATGTTCCGAAACTTGCGCATTACGCTGATAAGGAAGCCAACCCGCTCTATCCGGTTCCTGTGCTGATGAATGCGGCAGAGCTTGAGACCTTCTACTATATGCTGATGCCTGAACCGGCAGATCCGGAAGAAGATTTGGAGGAATCGAAAGAACATGTTGTTAGGGAAGGAGTGACAAAACATGACTGAACAGGAAATTAAAGATCTTGTTACCAGGCAGCGGAAACACTTTCAAACCGGAGCGACACTTCCGGTCAGTGCACGGGTTGCTGCGCTTCGCAGACTCTATGCTGCTATTTCTTCAAATGAAAAAGAAATCCATAATGCACTAAAAAAAGATCTTGGAAAAAGTGGATTTGAAAGCTATATGTGTGAAACCGGACTTGTTCTGGAAGAGATCAGCTATATGCTGAAACACGTACAACGGTTTGCCAGCGAAAAAAGAGTCCATACCCCGCTGGCGCAGTTTCATTCCAGAAGTTATCAAAAACCATCCCCTTACGGTGTTGTACTCATCATGAGCCCGTGGAACTATCCTTTTATGCTGACGCTGTCCCCACTGGTGGATGCACTTGCCGCAGGAAACACCGCTGTAGTAAAACCAAGCGCCTATTCTCCGCACACCAGCGAGGTGCTTGAAAAAATCCTGTCACAGTGCTTTGATCCCCAGTATGTGGCTGTCGTAACTGGCGGCCGGGCGGAAAACACTTGTCTTTTGAAGGAACACTTTGATTACATTTTCTTTACCGGAAGCCAGGCTGTTGGAAAAGAGGTTATGCGAAACGCCGCGGAGCATCTAACACCCGTCACGTTAGAGCTGGGCGGAAAAAGTCCGTGTATTGTGGATCAGACTGCTGATATAAAACTGGCAGCAAAACGAATTGTCTTTGGAAAATACCTCAACTGCGGACAGACCTGCGTTGCACCGGACTATATTTACTGCCACATCGCTGTCAGAGACAAGCTGATCAAGGAAGTGCAAAAGCAGATCCAGAAACAATACGGGAAACAGCCGCTTCGCAACCCGAATTACGGAAAAATTATCAACGAAAAGCATTTCGACCGGATTCTGGGCCTGATAGAGAAAAAGAAAGTCGTGCACGGCGGAAATTTTGACCGAAAAACACTCCGCATCGAGCCTACCGTTCTTGATCATGTTACCTTTCAGGATGCAGTCATGCAGGAGGAAATCTTCGGCCCTGTCATGCCGATCCTGACATTTGACAATCTGGACGAAGTAATCCGCAATATCAACGCCATGCCTCATCCGCTTGCCCTTTACTTCTTTACTTCTGACAAAGCGGCGGCAAAGAAAGTCACTTCCCGCTGTGGATTCGGCGGCGGCTGCATCAACGATACCATTATCCATCTGGCTACTACAGAGATGGGATTTGGTGGATTTGGCGAAAGCGGTATGGGAGCTTACCACGGAAAGATCGGCTTTGACACGTTCTCCCACTATAAGAGTATCGTAGATAAAAAGACTTGGATCGATCTGCCGATGCGCTATCAGCCATACCGAAAACTGCATGAAAAGATGGTCCGCTTTTTCCTGAAATAACTTTCCCGAAAACAGGACTTGAGATCAAGGAAAAATATTTTAAAGTTTAAAAGCCTGCCGCATTCCACTTGTGCGACAGGCTTTTTAATACAGGCAGTCCTATGTCTGTTCAGGTACGCTTATTTTACCTCAACCAATTCGATCCGGAAATTCAATTCTTTTCCTGCCATTTCATGGTTGGCATCGAATGTGATGGAAGTCTCATCTTTCTCAACTACAGTGACCGGGAACGGCTGGCCGTACTGATTGGTAAGATAGATCCGCTGCCCTTCCTCCAGATTTTCAGATCCCGGAAGAAATGCCATTTCAATCATAAACACCGCGTTTGGATCCGGCATGCCATACGCTTCTTCCGGCATCAGATGGACATCAACAACCTGTCCAACTTCCATGTCAGCCACTGCAGCATCAAATCCCCGGATCATCTGTCCTGCACCACAGACGAATTCCAGAGGTTCCCCGCGGTCGTAGGAAGAATCAAACTGGGTACCATCGTTAAATGTTCCTCTATAATGCGTCCGGCAAGTCTTTCCCACATTGCGGCCAGTAATCGCCGGCTGTGATCCGCAGCCTCCTCCGCAGTTTCCGCATCCGCCGCCACAGGAATGCTCTTCCTCGTGATGACCGCAGTCATGCTCTTCTCCATGATGGCCGCAGCTGTGGCCTTCGTCATGATGGTGGTCACAGGTTGCGCCGCAAGAAGTCAGTTCCCCTTTGAGATAAGCTTCTACCGCCTGATCTGCATCGCCCTGGGCGCCGGAGCATAACTCGATTCCTGCCTCTGCAAGTGCAGCCTGAGCTCCACCGCCGATCCCGCCGCAGATCAGCACGTCGACAGACTGTTCTGCTAAAAGTCCTGCCAATGCACCATGTCCTGTGCCATTTGAACCGATCACTTCACTGGAGATTACATTATGATCTTCCACTTCGTAAATTTTAAAATTCTCTGTTTTTCCAAAATGCTGAAAAATGTTTCCATTATCATACGTTACCGCTATTTTCATGTCTTCTTTTCTCCTCATTTATTTCTATTTCTGATTCTGACGATTCTATTATAAAACATCATCCGATGATTTCCAAGCTTTTATGCCAGAATCTGCTCCGGATGAAAATTCAGATAATCTCCTGATACCAGCATATAGTTGATTCCCCGGTAAATTCCCCGGATGCTGTCTCCAAACCGCCGTTCTCCATGACAGTGGGAGTAGACGACCGCTTCCACACCGTATTCTTCCGCAATCTGTGTAAATGGCGAAGCTGCCTCGAGAATACTTGTCGGCGGATAATGCAGAAACATTACAAATTTACGGTATCCTGCCTCTTCCGCCTGTCGAAAGGACTCCCGAAGCCGCTCCATCTCTCTTGCAATCAGCTTCTTGGCCTGCTTTTCCCTCTCTTCGTCCCATCCCAGGATTCTTCCCTGAAAATCCAAATAAAACGGTCCTTCAAAAGTATATCCTTTCGTCCCCACCAGCGCATAGTCCTGATATGCGGCAAAATTATTCTGCAAAAAGAAGATCCGTCCGGCATATTCTTCATTCAGCCGTCTGGTCTTCTTCGCATCCCAGAACATATCGTGATTGCCCCGCAGAAGGATCTTCCGCCCCGGCAGCCGTTCAATAAAGGCAAGATCCTCCCGGCATTCCGAAAGCTTCCTGCCCCAGGAATGATCGCCGGTCAACACAAGAGTATCCTCCGGCTTCACGATGCGATTCACGTACTTTTCAATCTTACGTTCATGGTGTTTCCACACTTTTCCAAATGCGTCCATCGGCTTGTCTGCCTGAAAACTTAAATGCAGATCACCCAATGCATACAATGCCATCCGGAATTACCTCCTCTGTTCAAATATATGTTAAAAATCGTACCGGAGAATTTCACAGTTTTTTACTCCAAATGCTGCGTATTCTTCGTTCGTCATATCAGTAAAATACGACTGTACGACTCTGGCAATTCCGTTGTGTGCGACCAGAATGTATGTCTTTTTCTCTGACTCCGCCTTGATATCATCCAGCAGATTGTAGATTCTCTGGGCCAGCTGAAGCGTCGATTCTCCATTTCCATGGTGGCTGGCAAACTGTTCTTTTTCCTTCTGGAAATCAGCGGCATTTCTTGGAGATGTACCCTCCCATTTGCCGAAATGCTGCTCGATCAGCCGCGGCTCTGCCTTTGCCGGAATCCCCATGATTTCAGAAATATGCCGTGCTGTCTCTGCTGCCCGTACAAGCGGCGAATACAGGATTTCATCCGCCCGGATCCCTTCTTCCAGGAATTTCTTTCCTGTCTCCACAGCCTGCTGATGGCCGTACTCGGTCAGTTCACTATCTGTTCTTCCACAGATCTTATTTTCCACGTTCCACACGGTCTGCCCGTGTCTTACAAAATAAAAATGTCCCATGTCTGTTTATCTCCTATTTGATTTTTCTTCTGAAAGGAACCGGTCCACTACACGGTTAAATGTGTCCGGATTTTTTGATGCAATAAAATGATCCCCTTTTAAGCAGACGAATTTGGCCCCTGGGATTCTCTGTGCAATAAGCCTGGAATGACGGTGCCGGATCATATCGTTCTTTCCCACAAGAACCAGTGTCCCTGCAGAAATTCTGCTCAGGTCTTCCGGCCGGATATAAGGATCCTTTACCATAAGTCCCAACAGTTCCTTTTGCTTTTTCGCTTTTGGGGAGATCGGCGCGAATAAAGATGCAATGCCGTACCCCGCCCAGATTGGAAGTACAATCGAAGTCTTCATTCCGGACGGGTAAAGATTGGCGCCGTTCAAAATGAGTTTTCTCACTTTCTGCGGGTATTTTAACGCAAACACCAGCGCGATATTTCCGCCGTCACTAAACCCAAGGATGTCCGCCCGCTCAATTCCCTTCTTCTCCATAAAAGAATACAAATCCTCAGAAAACTGTCGGATCGTAAAAGGTGCATTTCCGCGCGGGCTTCGTCCATGTCCTCTCGTATCTATCGCAATGACTTTGCGTGTTTTTGCAAAATATGCAATCTGCCGCGCAAAATACCGGCTATTCTCCCCGTTGCCGTGTAATAAGATCAGCGGATCTCCTGTCCCTTTTTCGATGGAATAGAGCTGGATATCACTCATATTTTCCCTCCCATTTTTACAGTCTGTCAAACAATTCTTTTGCGCGCGCCATTCTTTCCACTACCGGAACGCCAAACGGGCACCTTGATTCGCAGCCTCTGCATGCGATACAGTCTTTCGCATTGGCGGAAAGCCCTTTGTAGTGTGCCCGAACTGTGCCCGGCACCTCTTTTTGCATCACTGCCAGGTCATAAAGTTTATTTACCATCGCGATATCAATTTGTGCCGGACATGGCGCGCAGTGTCCACAATATGTACATTGACCGGTGTAAGCATGACGAGGCGCATTTGCCAGGACACTTGCGTAATCTTTTTCCTCTTCTGTGGCTGTCTCGTAGGCAACTGCCTCTTTTACATGTTCCGGTGTATCATATCCGACAAGGACACTGGACACTCCAGGTCTTGTCAAGGCATAGTGGATGCACTGAACTGGTGTCAGCGCCACTCCAAACGGAGAAGTCTGAGGAGAGAACAGACGGCCGCCTGCATATCCTTTCATTACCGTTATTCCGACACCTTGCTGTTCGCAGATCTGATAAAGCTCTGCTCTCTCCGGATTGATCCCATTTAAATGCTCTTCGTATGTCTCGGCAAAATAATCGCTCAACTCTTCGCTTGCTGGAAGCAGATCAAAAGCTGGATTGATGCTGAAAAGTATCATCTCTATTTCCCCGCTTAAAGCTGCAAGTTTCGCCACTTTCGGATTGTGGGTACTCATTCCGATATGAAGAATGACCCCTTTTTCTTTTTGCTCCTTTACATACTCCAGAAATTCTCCCTCCATAATGCGGTAAAACTCGGATTCTTCATCTACGAAATGGATCATTCCCAGATCGATATAGTCTGTCTGAAGACGCGTGAGCAAATCCTCAAACGCAGTCTTAACCTTATCCATATCTCTTGTCCGGACATACTGCCCACCCTGCCAGGTGGAACCAAAATGCCCTTGGATGATCCATTTTCCCCTTTTCCCTTCCAGTGCTTTTCCGATGTTAGAGCGTACATTTGGTTCCGCCATCCAGCAGTCTATGATATTGATTCCATAGCTTTCGCAGCATTCGATCACGCTCTTTACTTCTTCTTCATTATGCCTCTCCAGCCACTCTGCTCCAAGTCCGATTTCACTTACTTTCAGACCTGTTTTCCCTAGTTCTCTGTATCTCATGACAACTCCTCCGTTTCTTACGATACCGATACGCCTTTTGAGCATAGTATACTCCGTTATGAAAGCAATATCAACGCTGCCAGATCATTATAGTATGGAGTTATCTGTTCTGTCTGCAATAAATGTCGATGGCATCACTGGCAAATTCTGCCGTTCCGCCGCAGGCATTGTCAATATTCTCCGTATTTGCTTGTGTCAAAACTGAAAAATCCATTGTTTTTCCTCCAATCATTTGTATTCCACGGGCAAAAGTAATCAACTTTTCCAGATGCTCCTTCTTTAACTGAAGCAATTCAATTTGCTGCTCCAAAGCCTTATTTCGGTCAAAATTCCGCGCATAGAGAATCTCTTTGATTTCTTTAAGCGGAAATTCCAGCGCACGAAACAATAAAATCTGCTGCAGTCTTTCCCTCTCCGAGGGAAGCAATCAAACGGGGATTCAAAAAGCCGGATAAGGAACAGACAGTTTTGCCTGTCCTTAACCGGCTTGTTTTATATTTGTTAATCGTGAATTTTCATACTGTGCAGAAGTTTGATAAAACCAGGATCGCTGTGATCTACGATCTCACTGTGACCTACATCCAGCCCTGCAATTTCTGACCCGTTCTATACAAAAACTCGAGAACGAACTGCAGGTTTCTCTGTTTCATCGTCAAAAAAACAAGATAGAATTTAATTCCAACGGTAAAATGGCGCTTGAATATGCCAGAAAAATTTTGGATCAGATACAAGCCATGACTAAGGAAATCCGCCACTTCGACCGGACACAGCACACTATTTTTATCGGTTCCTGCGCACCTGCTCCTCTGTGGGAAATTCTTCCGACGCTGTCTGATCTGTATCCGGATATGACCATATCAACGGAAATCAAAGAATGTGAGATGCTGATTCGAGGACTGAAAGACGGGACGTACCAGATGATCATTCTCCCCTATCCTGCGGACCTCGAAGGTGTCTCTTGTACTGAATTTCGAAAAGAACATTTATTTTTCTCTTTACCCAAAGCCCACCCTCTTTCTGGGAGAAAGGCGCTTCATCTGAAAGATCTGAACGGGGAAACGATGCTGCTGCGTTCCAGAATCGGATTTTGGGACCGCATAGTTCAGGAAAAAATGCCGGATACACATTTCCTGGTTCAGGAAGAAAATTTTGCTTTCGATGAATTAGTGAAAGCTTCTGTGCTGCCTTCTTTTACTTCTGATTTGGCAATCAAGCGAGACGGAGATACTCCAAGCCGTATATCTGTTCCAATTTTAGACAAAGAAGCGAATGTTTCCTACTACTGTCTTGTCAATCAAAATAACCAAATGGCGTCAAAAAGCTCATTTGTCTTTCCACGAGCGACTTCATCTTCCGCTCCGTGATTTTGTCTCCTGGCCCCACTTCCCCGCACAGCAGCGGCGAATTGGGGTCATAGGATTTGCAGTTTTTCTCAACACTTTCCCGGCTGTAATTTGCATAGCAATATTTGCAGCCGTTTTTGCATGTGTTGTAGGCGCCAATCTCCACGCTTTCCATACATCCGCATTCTGCCCTCTGGTTTTTATCCTTTTTGACATTTATACCGCTCCCAATGATCTCTTCGATCAGCCTCTTATCGATACAGCGGCTGGCTTCGATTCCGCACACAGACAAATCTCTTTTCTCGGCGCAGCTTGCAATCGTCATACCATTCTTTTTTGCAGTTTTCGCCATTGTCCCCGCAAACGACATAAGGCTTGCCTCTTCCAGTTCATATGCCCCTATCATCTCCAGATTTTTTCTGTTTTTCGGGTACGTGTCCACAAAACTGATCACGCATTGATTCGTATATCCTCTCAGTGCGCCTGCAATCTGGGAAAAGGCATGCATATGGTATTCCGGTGTATATACTCTGGTAAAAATGATAGGATCATACCTCCAGATCACCCTTTTCCTTCCTACTTTTTCGGATAATTTTCGAAATACATCTATCATTTTTTCTTTTTTGTGCGGGACATTGGTTTCGATATCTTTTCCATATCCGGTCAGTGTAAACTGAAAATAATACTGATAGGCAGACAATTCATCCAGTCTGTCTATCATGGGTTCCGGGTTCTTGGTCCAGAAAACGATACAGTCGACCACCTCTGGAGATAAATCAATTTTACTTATCTGGTGCATGTTGACTGGATTTCGCACATACAGAAATCCTTCCTGTATTCTGTTCAAAAACCATTCTGAGTAATAGTTTGGTATATCTGTCCTTCGGCTTGCACTCAATATCATTTTTCTCTCCCCTTCCTCCTATGATTATACCGTATACCCCAAAAGTAGATCTGTTGCAGCAAAACGGGGTGTGATCGAAAATCACACCCCATGTATATGTTCATAAAATATACCCTTTGTTACTGTACCTGAGGACCAGCTGAAACAAGTGCCTTTCCGGCTTCGTTTCCTTCGTATTTTGCAAAGTTCTTGATGAATCTCTGAGCAAGGTCTTTTGCTTTTGTTTCCCACTCGGAAGCATCTGCATAAGTATCGCGCGGATCCAGAATATTGCTGTCCACACCCGGAAGTTCTGTCGGCACTTCAATATTGAAGTACGGAATCTTCTTTGTCGGTGCGTTTAAGATATCTCCGTTGAGGATGGCATCGATGATTCCACGTGTATCTTTGATAGAAATACGTTTTCCTGTTCCGTTCCATCCTGTATTTACGAGGTAAGCTTTTGCTCCGCTCTGTTCCATTCTCTTAACAAGCTCTTCCGCATATTTTGTAGGATGAAGTTCCAGGAATGCCTGTCCGAAGCATGCTGAGAAAGTCGGTGTCGGCTCTGTGATACCGCGTTCTGTACCTGCAAGTTTTGCTGTAAATCCTGACAGGAAATAGTACTGTGTCTGCTCCGGTGTAAGGATAGATACCGGAGGCAGTACTCCGAAAGCATCTGCGGAAAGGAAAATAACTTCCTTTGCTGCCGGAGCAGAGGAAACCGGACGAACGATCTTTTCAATGTGGTCGATCGGATAAGATACACGTGTATTTTCTGTCACGCTCTTATCTGCAAAATCAATCTTTCCGTCTTCATCCAATGTAACGTTTTCCAAAAGAGCATTGCGTTTGATCGCATTGTAGATATCCGGTTCGGATTCCTTGTCAAGGTTGATAACCTTTGCATAACATCCGCCTTCAAAGTTGAATATACCATTGTCATCCCAGCCATGTTCGTCGTCGCCGATAAGAAGACGTTTCGGGTCTGTGGACAATGTCGTCTTTCCTGTTCCGGAAAGACCGAAGAAAATCGCTGTGTTTTCTCCGTTCATGTCTGTGTTTGCGGAGCAATGCATAGAAGCGATTCCTTTTAACGGCAGATAGTAGTTCATCATGGAGAACATACCTTTCTTCATCTCTCCGCCGTACCATGTATTTACGATAACCTGTTCACGGCTTGTAATATTGAACATTACAGCTGTCTCAGAATTGAGTCCTAATTCTTTATAATTTTCTACTTTTGCCTTGGAAGCATTGTAAACAATGAAATCTGGCTCAAAGTTTTCCAGTTCTTCTTCTGTAGGCTGGATAAACATGTTTGTGACAAAATGCGCCTGCCATGCCACTTCCATGATAAAACGGATCGCCATGCGAGTATCTTTGTTTGCACCGCAGAATGCGTCTACCACGAAAAGTTTTTTGTTGGAAAGTTCTTTCAGAGCGATGTCTTTTACCGTCTCCCATGCTTCCTGTGTAGCCGGGTGATTGTCATTTTTATATTCGTCTGAAGTCCACCATACTGTATCTTTGGAATTTTCATCCATTACGATGAACTTATCTTTAGGCGAACGTCCCGTATATTCACCTGTCATCACATTTACTGCACCAAGCTCACTTACCTGTCCTTTTTCGAAGCCTTCCAGATCAGGTTTTGTTTCTTCTTCAAACAATAATTCGTAAGAAGGATTGTGTACAATTTCTGTAGTTCCTGTAATGCCATACTTACTTAAATTCATTTCTGCCATCTTACTTTTTACCTCTTTTCTTTGATAATTTGGTACATAAATATAATAAGATCCTATGATGCAGGTCTTACGATATTCTGTAAAAAATGAAGCACTCCGACTTCCTACCTCTAATTATACATATTTACCCAATTAAATCAATAAAATTTCTCGTAATTCCACGGTAAAATTATCTGAATATTAGAAAGATTCCCGCTATTTCGGCATTTTCCGGCATCCGGACAATGCTAAATTTTTGTCGAATATGATATTTATTCAAGATGGTGTATATGTGTTGTCTGGTCTGCAGATAAGTCATAAATGTCCCTAAACGGGATTTTTACATTCACAATCTTAAGGTACCGGGACTGAAAATCTATCTTGGAAACCATGCCGGTTATTTTCAAATAATCTCGATTTTGAAAATAAACTACTGTGATCATATCATTTTTCCTAATCTGTGATAATTGGAAGCTCAGTTCTTCCGCGCGCTCTTCAGACAGTTACATCTTCTCCACAACAGGCTTCTCTTTCTCTTCCAGCGCTTCTTTGTGCCCTTTCAACGCCGCAAAAGGCATAAACTGTTTTGCCCGCTCTTCCCTGCTCATCTTAAGCCGTTCCACTTTTATGTCCCCCTATCTGTTGATTCCGCTCTATGGTTGTAGCCCCTTTCTGCAGATCCATTCCCCGAAGCACCGCATTTTTCCCATACTTTTCTTTGATATCCAACATCGCTTTCATCAAAGAGCGTTCTTTTTCCATCGCCAGTGGATCTGTGAAAAGATCGTACTGGCGAAATGCCTCGTCAGTTACATGGTTGAATGTAAGCGTCATCCGGCGAATGGGCGTAAAGGGATCTACAATTCGATCATAGAGCTGTCCTGTACATGCGATGATCCGTCTGGCTGAGTTGGAAGCGGTGGTAAGGTGAGCCGTCCCATGGGCCGGCCCTTTATTCAGGCGATTAGAATATCCGACATGCAGTGTGACTGAGTCCGTCAGGCAGCCTTTCTCCACCAGTTCCAAGCTCAGAAGATCTGCCATCTCTTTTGCGATCATCTTGCCTTCTCCAAACTCATAATCCCGCGGCAGCACCTGCCCTCCGGAGATGGAATTCTCTTTTGGCCGGTAAGCCTTTATATCTCTTATTTCCACGGTCTCCCTTCCCCAGGCATGGTCGATGAGCAGCTCCGCGTCGATGCCGAACAGCTTGTAAAGAAGATTTTCGTCTGCCTCCGCCACCTCCTGCATCGTGCGGATCCCCGCTGCCTCAAGGCGAGCAGCAATCCCTTTTCCGATTCTCCAGAAATCCGTGATAGGTCTGTGATCCCACAGAGTCTTCCTATACAGTACTTCATCCAGGATCCCAATCCGATCTTCTGCATGCTTTGCCGTAATGTCCAAGGCGACTTTTGCCAGATAAAGATTCGTTCCGATCCCACAGGCCGATGGAATTCCGATCTGTTCGAGAACGTCCTGCATAAGAAGTTTTCCCAGTTCTTTGGCTGTCATCCCATACATAGGAAGGTAGTCTGTCACATCGATAAACGCTTCATCTATGCTGTACACATGGATGTCCTCTTTTGCGATATATTTCAGATAAATCCCGTAGACTTCTGCTGAGTAATCAATATAAAGCTGCATTCTGGGCTCGGCCATCTCATATTGTATCCCATCCGGAATCTCAAACACCCGGCATCTTCCTGGAACCCCCATGGCTTTCAAAGCCGGGGAGACCGCCAAACAGATCGTTTTTTCCGACCGGTTTGGATCCGCCACCACAAGCCGGGCTTTCATTGGATCCAGTCCTCTTTCAACACACTCTACGGATGCATAAAATGATTTAAGATCAATGCACAGATAAGTCCTCTCCATTTTCCTTCCTCCCGTTATTCGAACATTTGTTCTGTTTTTATCATAACATAAAATATTCTTTTTGTGAAGAGCTGAAAATAAAACAGAAACACGGCAGATTTTTTCGCCGTGTTTCTCTCTTTCTTTATTACTCTGTACATTCGCACAGTTCCCTCAGCATATGATCCAGCTCCGGAAACTGCTTTTTCATTCTAATAGGTACTCCTTCCGGATTCAGGAAACAATGTCCGGAGTGGCCTTTTGCAACTATCTTCTGGCTTTCTTTTTCTTTCATCGTATACCGAATCAGCAGACGCACACCGTTGTACTCTTCCACTTCCACAGAAATCTCTACCTCATCCGGAAAAGTTGTCGTCTTTTTATAGTCACAGTCGACGTGGATGACCGGAGAACTGATTCCTTCTCTCTCCATCCGGTCATATCCCCATCCCGCCTCTTCCAGAAAAGCTACTCTCGCTTCTTCCATCCAGCGGATATAGTTGGAATGATGGGTCACGCCCATCTGATCCGTCTCATAATAATGAACTTTGTGTACGTATGGTTTCATTCTTCCCCTTCTTTCTGATTTTTTAACCGGTGTTTATTCTACATTCCATTTCT
This sequence comes from Sellimonas sp., assembly GCF_047234585.1. Classification (NCBI taxonomy): domain Bacteria; kingdom Bacillati; phylum Bacillota; class Clostridia; order Lachnospirales; family Lachnospiraceae; genus Sellimonas; species Sellimonas sp. The sequence goes on from NZ_JBKSWG010000004.1 coordinate 16,425, forward strand.
TTCGTTTATAAAGATAATACCCGATAAAAAAGACAGCCGTCAAGAGCCATGTTACCGGATAACTGAATATGATCGCGGATATCGTCGGGCTGATATGAAGAGCTCCCACAAGCCAGACGATTCTCAGAACACAGATCCCCACAAGTGTGATAATGACAGGCACGATTACATCTCCCATCCCCCGGAGCGTTCCCGCCAGCACTTCGATAAACACATAAACAATGTACCACGGTGTGATCAGAACAAGCATGTCGCTTCCAATCTGAATGACTGTCTCATCCGATGTAAACAGACGGAACAGGAAGGATCTCGCAACAATCAGAAAAACTACCAGCACAGCAGAGACTGCCAGATCCATAAGAATACATACTCGTGTACTCTTGTGTACACGCTTCATCTTTCCGGCTCCATAATTTTGTCCCACAAAGGTCGTGATAGAGATTCCGAATGCTGTGCTGATCATCCAGAATACCGCATCCAACTTCCCGTATGCTGACCATGCAGCCGTCGTGTCTGTCCCGAAAGTGTTGAGGGATGCCTGAATCGCGATATTGGTAATAGCAAATAGCACCGACTCAAACCCTGTCGGAATCCCAAGTTTGATCTGATATTTCATGGCAGATCCATAAAAACGGATCCCCGAGAGCCGAAGATGCAAAAGCCCTTCCGACTTCATAAGCTTTCTTGTCACAAGAACCGCACTCACTGCCTGTGCTGTCAGTGTAGCAAGAGCAACTCCAAGCACAGCCATGTGAAACGCAAGTACAAAAAGCAGATCAAGCACGATATTGATCAGGCAGCAGGTAATAAGGTAGTAAAGCGGACTCTTGGAGTCTCCTGTTGCCCTCAAGATACTTGATCCCATATTGTATACAAATGTAAAAAGGATCCCGCCGAAATAAATCCTCAGATAGACTGTGGAATCATGCATGATTTCCGGAGGTGTGTTCATAAGAAGGAGCATTCTAGGTGCCAGCAGGACTCCCAAAATACTTAAAACAATTCCTCCCGCAACAGCTACCGCATAGGCATTGTGAACTCCCTGACTGACTGCTTTCTCATTTTTGGCTCCAAAATACTGGGCAATAATGACGGATGCCCCGGAAGAAAGACCAGTAAAAAAACCCACAACAAGATTGACAATCTGCGAAGAAGATCCTCCCACACTTGCCAGGGCATTTTTCCCGACAAACTGCCCGACAATGACGGTGTCTACTGTATTATAAAGCTGCTGAAAAAATGTGCCGATCATGATCGGAAAGAAAAAGAAAAGAAGCTGCTTCCAGATAACTCCCTCTGTGATCTGATTTGTTTGTGTCGTTTTTTCCATAATAAATTCCCTCTTATCCTGTTAAAATGGTCCGTATCCTATCGCATTTGCAATCATTACCAAAACAAATGCACTGGCGATCATTGAAACATAGATCTTCCAGCAAAATTTTACCCAGGAGCCATAATCGACCCCGCACAGCGACAGCTGTACCAAAGCTCCGCCTGGCCAGAAACTGTTTGTGATGCCGTCTCCGTACTGGTATGCCAAAACCAGCACCTGCTGATTGATATTCAGGATTTTTCCGAGCGGCTGCAGGATCGGCATGATAATGACTGCCTTTCCGCTCCCGGAAATCACAAGGAAATTGAACAATGTCACAAAAACAAAAATAATCAGCAGTGCAAAAACAGAGCCTTTATTTTCCAGGATCACTGCCATTCCATGCACGATCGTATCCATAATGCATGCCTGATCCATAAGAACTACAACTGCCTGTGCAAGTCCGATAGCAAATGCGGCTCCGAACACACGGACAGCTCCCTGACAGAACAACTGGCACGCATCGCTTGGATGGATGCGGAACAGAATTACAAGTATAAATCCCATGATAATATAAATAGCCGCAATCTGCGGAAAAGACCAGGAAAGTTTCATGCATCCATAGCCCTGGATGACGACTGTGGCTGCAAACACAAGTAATCCCAGCACTTTTGGGGGTGTCATTTCCCCCATATCTTCCAAATGTCCGTCTTTTTTCTGATTTTTATACTCCTCTTTCAATATGCTTGCTTCCGGATTCTTCTTAATTTTGCGGCAATATGTGTAAAGACCGATAAGGCCGATGAGATAAAACACAAGAAGGCCCACCGCACGAAATCCGATCCCCGAAAAAATCGGAAGGCCCACAATCTGCTGCGCCACTCCTGTCGTAAACATATTCATAAGGCCGGCGGTAAATCCAACTGTACTTCCCACAATAGCAAGGCCTGTCCCTACAAGCCGATCATATCCAAGTGCGAAACCGATCGTGACAGCAAGCGGATAAAACGGATAGGCGGCCTCCCCATATCCCAGTACCCCAAACAGTACAAATACGGTATAGAAAATAAAAACAACAGAAAATTCTTTTCCTCTTGTTTTCCTGAGTATCTTCTGGATACCCGCGCCGAATGCCCCGCTTACTTCCAGAAGATAGATGACTCCTGAACAGATGAAAAGTGTTCCCATAATAGAGGCGCCATTTACAAATCCTTTGTAAACTGCCTCAAAATAGTTCATAAATGTGATCGGATTTTCATTTTCAATATAAGCGAACTTCTCCGGGTCAATGATTTCCATGCCTGTCTTGCTGTCTGTTACCGTTTCGTATTTCCCGCTCGGGATCAAGTAGGACAGTACTACGATCAGCAGCATGATAAAAAGAAGTATGATAAACACATGGGGCATATGAACCCCCTTTTTCTTTGTCTTTCCTTCCATGTTTCCTCTGGTCTTCTCCTATCTTTTCTTATTTATTTCCGCGCAGCCAGGACACCGCCACATTTGCATAGATCGCCGCTCCCTCTGAAAACACTTCCTCGTCCAGCACCATATGTGCATTGTGAAGCGGTGCATTTCCCGGTTTTCCCGCTCCCAAAAAAAGGAACATTCCCGGCACTTCCTGTGTGATATATCCAAAATCTTCCGTCCCTGTCATAGGCGGAATCTGCTTTAGCTTGTCCGTTCCGGCGATCTCCTGAATATACGGCACGAGTTCTCTGCAAAGTTTTTCATCTGTATAAGTACATGGAGTATGAAATGTCGTCAGCTCATATTCGCCTCTCCACGCCTTCACATAAAAATCAATGATTTCCGGCACTCGTTTCCTCAAGTGTTCGGATGCCTCCACATCAAGCGTCCGGATGCCAATGTGCAGTTCTGCCGTATCCGGGATGATATTCACTGCCGTCCCGCCTTGTGCCACACCGCACGTGAGAGTTGCCATGGCGGCCGGATCCGTTTCCCTTGTGAGCAGCAGATTAACCGCCTGATAGACTTGATTCATGATCATCAGCGGATCTACACAAAGCTGAGGCTGTGAACTGTGCCCGCCTTTCCCTGTAATTTTCAGAATGAATGTATCAAGAGACGCTGAGCAGACTCCCATCACATACCCTGCATCCCCAGAGTTTTCTATGGGCTGAACGTGCATGGCAAAAGCAGCATCTGGCTTCTTCTCTTTTAGAAGACCGTTCTCTACCATCAGTCGGGCTCCGGCTCCGGTCTCTTCCCCTGGCTGAAATAACAATTTTACGGTTCCTTTCAGTTCCCCTTCCATGTCTTTCAGAATTCTCGCTGCACCAAGCAACATAGCCGCGTGGCTGTCATGTCCGCACATGTGTCCCCATTCGCTCCCGGAGCAAAACTTCAAATTATTTTTTTCTTTGATAGGGAGAGCGTCCATATCCGCTCGCAAAAGGATGCACGGGCTTCCGCTTCCGATCTGTGCAACAATCCCCTCAGCCTTTTCCATTTTTGGGAATCCAGCTTCCATGAAATCTCTTGTCATCTTTTTCGGAAGTTGTCCCCCTATCGTTTTCCACTGAATCTCCATCTCGTCGAGCCGGTCTTTGATGTAAGCGGCCGTCTCCGGCAGATACATTCCCAGTTCCGGAATCTGATGCAGTGCTCTTCTGTCTTCTACAATCTGTCCATGGATTTCCTTTGCTTTTTTCAATATTTCATTCATGGTCCGCCATCTCCTTTAGTATTTCTTTTGCATATTTTTTCTATATTCCTTTGGCGTCATGTGGTATTCCTCTCTGAATAACCGATGGAAATGACTGGAATTTTCATAACCAACAGCTTCCATGATTTCCTCGATGGAATACGATGTCGACTCCAGCAGGTGTCCTGCCTGAATAAGTCGCCTCCTCTGCAGGTATTTTGTAAATGTGTAAGGTCCATATTTCTTAACGAGACGGCTGATATAGTATGAAGGCTGATTGACACTCTTTGCAAATTCATCCAAGCTGGCAGTCCGATACTGTTCTTCCACATACTGAAGTGCTTTTAAAACAAGATTTCGCTCATACTCTGACGGAGCACCGATGGTAATTTTGTAGGTCCGGTTCGTCAGTTCCAGAAAAAGCACTCCCATAGTAGCCTGCAGGATCCTCTGTTCGTTTCTTCTATGATAGATAAGACTGGTAATCATATTTTCCAGAAGATTTTGTGCCTCTCTCATCTCTTGCAGATGAAAATGCAGATACTTCTCCGAATTTTGCTCCTCTCGTATAACGCCTTCGATAAACCTCCTGAGAATAGTATCTTCATTCAGCATTCCCAGCGGATATCTCAGAAATTCCGGAAGGATCATAAAATGGATCGCCACATCGTCATAGGTCGGAATACTGGATTTATGTTTCACTCCCTGGCGCAAAAACAGAAGATCATCTTTCTCCATCACAAGTTCTGTCTCATTGTCTATGATCTGTTTGAGGGAGCCGCTGCAGATATAGATGACTTCCAGATAATTGTGCGCATGGGCGGGATAATCTACAAATCTCGTCCTTTTATATAATCCAATCAGCCCGTTTTCGTCTGTCATTTTCCTGTAATCAACGATATCTTCTCTCTCTTCTATAGCATAGTGCTCCAGAGCACGGGATGCTTTTTGGATGTCGCTCTCCTCGCGGGATGTGATTTTCTTTAATTCTTCGATCAAATCAGGATTCATCTTACACCTTCTTTCTTTCAGTACACCAATTATAACACAAATTTCGTCCTCTTTTATGCAAAAAATGTCCTTTTTGTTTTCATTCGATATTTTTCGCAAAATCCGACGCTTTTTTTGCAATATAAGTTCTCAAAAAAATGGATATTTTGGTATATACTGGATATGTAAGTTAATACAGGCAAACACTGACTATGTCAGATGTCATGAGAAGGAGAGATTTACATGATTCAGTTGGCTGTTCGATTCAGACAAAACGAAGATGTACCTAAATTCGTGGATATTGTAGAGAAACTTCCTTATCACGCGGATTTGACAAGCGGAAAACGTGTTGTTGATGCCAAATCACTTTTAGGTGTATTTGCTTTAAGCAAAGCATCCCGTTTGAAACTTTCTATTTATGCAAACTATACAGATATCGATCCATCCCATTTGAATTGCCTTGCAGAATTTTCAGGCAAAAAATCCGAATCTGACCGACAGGAAATTGCATAACTCTATTTTTTACACTCATTCCCAAAAAGCCCCGCATCTTTTTCAAGATAAAGATACGGGGTTTTCTCGTATTATCAATTATCCTTCTCCTATTGTCCTTACTTTGAAGTCATGCTATAATGCAAAAAAAAGAAAAGGAGTGTTGCATTTTATGAAAGTAATTATTTACAGTTCTGATATCTGTCCTGATTGTGTAGAAACAAAAGACCGAATAGCGAAGGCAAACATGGATGATCTTCGCTGTCTGTTTATCGATATCACAGAAAACACCGGAAATCTGAAACGGTTTCTGAAGCTGCGGGATACCCTCGACCTCTTCGATACTGTACGAAGGGATCACATTATCGGTATTCCCCTCTTTCAGTTTGAAGACGGAACTTATCTTCTGGACAAAGAGGAAGCATTTCGGAAAATGGGAATCATCTGATTCCTATTTCTCCTGCTTCCGCTTTCCTCTCTTTTGATCCGCTGAAAATACCATCTCCTGCTGCCACGAGAACACCTCCAAAAACAAGTGGTACTACACAAAACCAACTGGCATGAATACCGTAATGAAGCCACAGCAGGTAAGACACAGCAACCCCGGCATGAAAACTCAAGATCGTCCCTCCGAAAAACAGTGCTTTTTCCGCCTTTTTCTCTCTTCCTTCCTCATCGTGTGCACTCATCAAATAATCTGTTGCGGAAATAACCGTCTGCTTGAGATTGTTCGTGGAAAATATCGTAGAACTCACATAGCCGTTTGCCCCCTTAAACACACACCACTGAAATGCTGTGGCAAAAAACACAGGATACAGCGCAATGATCGGATTTGTCGTTCCAGGCACAAAGCCGACCGCCGTAACTGCCGTCAGGTCAAACACAATAGCAGGATACTTCAAATTCCAGCTTGTTGTCTTCTCGAGCACGACCGACAAAATCATCGCCCCCACATAGATAAGCAGGGCGCAAATACGGATCATAATTTCTTTTGGATTTCTTCCAAGGATATCACAAACAAGCTCGATCAGGTTTGCTGTCTGCGCGGATCCAAACACTTCCATCCTGCTTAAAATCGCATAGGCACCTATAAACCCTCCGCAGCATGCCATAATATAGTGAACAGCGACATCGCATTTCTTCTCTCTCAACACTGAAAACTCCTCCTTGACTGTTCTATATTATAGCACGTTCTTTTTGTTTTTCAATGGCACGCTAAAAATATATAAAGGCGGAAAAGAAACACTCCCATATTGCTGCTTCTTTTCCGCCCTTCCGGTATCACATTATCCTTTTTTATCATTTGTTAACGCTCGTTATGATTTGTAATATAGAAAGCAAGCATATCAATGAATTCTGCATTTGTCGGTATTTTCTCCACCTTGCATCCTGCAATCCTGCTAAAACCCTCTTCCCCGCTTTGTCTCCAGCATACCTCTATGGCCGTTCGGATATTTCTTTCCACACTCTGCGGTGTCGTGTGCATTTCCTTTGCCACTTCAGGATAAATATTTTTCGTCACATTCAGCAGCAAGTCGTCATTTTCCAGTGCTATCATGATTGCTTTTGCCAGTTGATGATACCCTTGATATTTAGAAGTTAGTCCCAAACCTCTCAGTGTTTCATAGACTATCTGCATGCTTTCCTCCTCCCAACCTCCATACTATCATACAGAGTTTAGCCGGAAATATTTGGAAAAACTACAGTTATCGACAAAATGTAGCATCGCTCTTTTCTATATTATTTTTCATCACTTTTCATGTCCTTCAGCACATCATTTAAATCTACTGTAACGATACGGTCCACGCAGTTTACCGGGATTCCTCTGTAAGCATATGCCCCGGATTCAAAGAGCAGATAGAGACGTCCTCCTTGTACACAGATCTGTTCCAGTCTATTTGGAAGATCGTAACTTTTCAGCTCTTCTTTCTTTTTCAGCGAATACTTTTCCTCATCAACCGGAGCTCTCTCATAGATCCGCAGTTTAGAATCCGCATATCCATATGACTGGGATAAAAACAGATAATTTCCAAACACTTCCAGTCCCTGGATCTGAGGAAGGATATCTGCCCATTCCTAATCCAGGGCAACACGACTTAAAGACTCTCGTTCCTCATGAAGTTCTTCATACACTTCCCCCTGATTCTCATTGACGATCGAATCGACGGAGTACTTATTGATAATACTATCCCCAGACATGGAAAAATATCCCGCGTACAGGCTCCCTCCTCTAAAAGCCATAAATGAATTCCTCGTAAGTCCTTCCATTGGATAAGTTCCAAGAAACGGAAGGGGACGTTTGGACTTCTCATACTGATAGTTTTCCAGAGCTGGGATAGTATAAAGACTGACCGCTGCATTTCCATCTTGTCTGTCCGTTACCCACAAAAGTTTGTGAATATTATCATAGGCGATACTTCCCGCATGCGTGCGATTTGGCATGATAATCTCCTTTATGTATTTTCCACTTTCCTTATCAATCATGAAAAGAACAGAATTATGACGCTTTGTGTGACAGTATGCACTGACAAAAATATACTTGTCCGTCACATCAATTCCCTGGGGTGTCATGGATGTACACATATCCGACTGTTTCGTATTATAGTCGATGGTCTTTGTTGCCTTCAGCCCTGGTATGACATACGTGCCAAAATTCTTCTCGTTTTCCAGATGGCGAATCACTTCTTCATCGAAGAGATCCGGATAGTTGGAAAGAATCCATTTGATTTCATCTGCACTGTGCACAGCTGCTCCCGTATTTGTCTCCGTGTATCTTGTTCTCGGCTCATTGATTCCTCGATAAATCAAAATATAAAATGCAAACAGAATTGCCACGGCAATCCAAAATAAAAGGATATATATCCATATCCTGACAGTTTTTCTTTTTTTCACAGCTCTCACTTCTTTTTTATTCATTGCCACATTTCTTTTTATTATAAATCTTTACGAAGAAAAGGGCAAGACGGCCCGGGAAATCCCGTGGCCGTCCAAAAGGCTGTCCTATATACTCAGTTTTCTGTCCGCAATCCAACCGGAAGCAAAAAAGAGAATCATACATACAAGAATGTAAAATGCGTAGTCGAAAAATGAAATCTGTGACAAGATGCCCTGTGCTGTAACATTTCTAAGATTTATCAAAAATATATGGATCCGTTCGGTTACTCCGCTGATCACAAAAAACAATACGACGGAGATAAGCCCGGCAAACTTACTCTTTAACAATACGGTCCTGGACAGCGTGACTGCCAGAAAACCAGTCATGATGACCGTCGCCCATACGATGAACGAAAGCAGCAATGCCTGCAAAAGAGGGATCCAGTTAAACTCCGGTGTTCTCCCAATGAATTCCCAAATTGCACGCATCAGCTCTCCGATACTTGTCTCATAGACTGCGATGACAGAGAAGCAGGCCGCCATACCGATAAGAAACGCAACAGCTGCGAAAAACATCTGAAGTATTGCTGAAATAAATTTTGCCCCGAGAATTTCCCATGTGGAATGCGGTACCATAAAGAGCATATAACTTTGCTTCGTCCGCAAATCTCTGTTGTAAACAATCAGGCTCTCGATCCCGAGATAAAATACGGAAAACATACCAGCAATAGAAATAATCAAGACACCAAATCCTATCACAACATCACTTTCAGATATACTGCCTCCGATCATCAGGATAATCGATATGATCAGGCTGGCAAGAATAAGCAGCCTCGATGTTCTCTGTTTTCTCCATTCATATTTGATCAAATTTCCCATAATGCTCTCCTTCCCTACATCAATTCCCGATACAGGTCAGCAATCGATTTCCCTTCCTGCATCCGGAGTGTCTCTGTGTCAAACTCTCTCAGGATTTTCCCATCTTTCATAAACACCGCATTGTCAATAAAACTTTCCACTTCCTCGATCAGATGGGTAGAAATTACGATAACATTTTTTGCACTGACTGTCATAAGAATGACGTCAACGATCTCTTCCCTGGCTTTAAGATCGATTCCGTTTAACGGTTCATCCAGAAGATAAAGCATTGCTTTTCTCGACATGGTGGCAATAACCTTGAGCTTTGCCATCATTCCCGTAGAAAGATCCCGCACTTTCATGTCCATGTCAAGTCCTACTTTCCGGACAAGTTCCTCATATTTTTCTTCGTCAAATCCTTCAAAGAAATCTTTGTAATATTTCCCTACAGAAGCCACCTTCATAAAATCATAGAAAAATGCTTCCGTTGGCATATATGCGATCTCACTTTTCGCCCGGTATGTCCATGGGGCTCCATCAAAAATGACTTCTCCCTTAGCTGGCTTAACAAATCCTGTCATCATCTTCATCCATGTCGTCTTACCGCATCCGTTTGGTCCAAGAAGCCCGTATATATTTCCTCCGCGGAGCTTCAGAGTCACATCTGACACAACTTGTTTTCCTCTGTATACTTTTGTAAGATTTCTGCTTTCTGCGATCATTTTTCTGGCTCCTCCTCATACTCTTTTATCTCGGAAATAATCTCCGTCTTGTCAAATCCCAGATCTTTCATCTCTTTCATAAATCCCTTCAAAAGATCTTCCGCCATCTCTTTTCTCACTGTTTTCTGCATCGTCTCATCCTCCGTCACAAATGTTCCAAGTCCTCTTTTTGTAAAACAATACCCTGCCATCTCCATCTCTTTATAGATCCGCGCCGCTGTGTTTGGGTTGACTTTGTACTGGACGGCAAGCTCTCTGTTAGACGGCAGCTTCTCTCCTGGCAAAAGTTCTTTTTGCACGATCTTCTTTTTAATATCTCTTATTACCTGCATGTATATCGGCATACCACTGTCAAATTCCATGTGATCCTCCTCTCTACTAGTGAACTAGTTAAATAGTACACTAGTTTTTTGAGTTTGTCAATAACAAGAGCAAAAAAATTTCAGGCAAATATCTTTTTTCAAGATACACGCCTGAAATTTAATAAAAACAATATTATGAGAAACTGTGCAGCCAGTCTGCTTTTTTGTAATATATGAGAAATGCGACAGAACTCAATGTCCATGTCAGCGGATATACCCAGTATACGATGGCAATGGACGAAATGAACATACCTGCTCCTGTCAGAAATGCCACACGTACCACACACCAGAAAATCATCATGATAACCATCGGCACCACTGCCTTCCCCGCTCCTCGCAGTATGGCTGCCACGGAGTGAGAAAATGCCAGTAGGAAGTAAAAAAGCGCCGCTGTCCTTGCTCTCTCCACCCCAAACCGGATCACTTCCGGCGTACTGTCAAAGGCTGCCGTGAATACCGGCGCAAAAATGAAGATCACAATCCCAATGACTTCCGCTATTCCCATAGCGCAGAACATCCCAAATTTTGCTCCTTTTTTTGCACGGTCATAATCTTTCGCTCCCAGATTCTGTCCTACAAATGTCGTAAGGGCAAGGGTAAAGCTTGTGATCGGCAGGAATCCGAATCCTTCAATCTTAGAGTAAGCCCCACATCCTGCCATAGCCATCTCTCCAAAAGAATTGATATTGGATTGTACCACTACATTTGCAATGGCGATAATGGAATTCTGAAATCCGGAGGGCAAACCAAACCGGATGATCTGCCCTAACATCTCCCGATCAAAGCTTACCCGCCTCCATTGAAGTTTATATTCTTCTTTCGATCGCATCAGCTGTGTCATGCATAAAAATGCGCTCACAAACTGAGAAATTGCCGTCGCGAAGGCCGCCGAACCAACTCCCATATCAAATCCGGCAATAAATACGAGATCCAGCACTACATTGATGACAGAAGAAAGGATCAGATAATAAAGCGGGTGCTTGCTGTCACCTACCGCCTGCAGAATGCCCACAAAAATATTGTACATGACAAAACCCGTAGATCCCATAAAGTACACACGAAAGTAAGACACAGATTCCGGGAGGACATCTTCCGGGGTCTTCATCCAGATCAGAATCTGTGGTGCAAAAAATACGCCCACAATCGTCAGCACGACACTTGCCACAAGCCCGAAGGCAACGGTCGTATGAACCGCCTGCTCCACACTTACTTCATCCCGCGCTCCGTAATATCTTGCTATCACGACTCCGGCACCGATAGCAATTCCGTTAAAAAAACCGATCATCAGATAGATCAGATTCCCAGAAGAACTAACCGCAGCCAGCGCATTGCTTCCAAGAAAATTTCCGACGATCAGCGAGTCCGCCGTATTGTACATTTGCTGAAATAGATTGCCCAAGAAAATCGGTATGGCAAAAAAAATGATCTTCTTCCATATTGGGCCTTCTGTCATTAGTGTCTTGGATGTCTCCATTTTTTCTTCCCCCTTAATCCTCTGTTTGTCTTTTTTATTATAACATAGATTTTTGACATAATCTTCCTATTTTCTGAAATCTTTTCGCTTTTGTGTCTATTTTGTCCGATAGTGATATTCCGGCAATGTCTCCATATTGTTTTCCAGTATACGATTACTCAGATACTTGATCATCTCCCCTTCTTGTCTTACCATCATTTCATGGCGGATAAGGCGGTCACTTCCAAGGCTTTTGCATACCGCATCTACTGTAAGCACAATCGTTCCGTCTTTCCCTCCCCTCATCCCGATCACTTCCGGCAAAGAAAGCCCGAACGCACCGGAGTCATTGCTTCTATAATCCTGTTCGTTCCAGGCATAACGCTGCGTTGCTGCATCAAAAACTGCAAACCTTTGAAGATCCTCCTCTGATACTGGCAGATATTCTTTCATGACTGCCTCAAACTCCTCTTTTGGTATGCCATCGGCATATTTATCCACAGGAAACGTCTCTTGGTATTTTATTTCATAAAACGATTCGAACAAAGCGTTGTAATCAATCTTGTCCTTATGTTCACTATCCCAGTCCGACCACAAAAGATTACTGCTCTGATATCCGATAGGGAAAAGATATTTCTCAGAAATCTCTCGATTTCTCTCCTCCAGCGGTTTTACTCTAATGGCGTCATGCCCGTCAATTACCTCCGTTACGTCAGGAGGCTGCGGGACACAGTATTCAAAAAGAAACCACCCCTTCTCCGTATAGGTAAACCATTCCATCCTTGTGAGAGTCGAGTCGGAAACAGCTATATCATCGTCTTCTCCCCATGAGAATCCGGTGTTGAGCACATACATGTCTTTCCCGTCATAAATATATTCACTTCTCCCGATATCTCCATTTTCCCGCAATTCGTATATCGTGACCCGGTCCTTTTTCCCCTGCGCTGCCTGTCCTAGAAACACATCCATTTTTTCATAATGATGCATCACTTCGTATGCAGTTCCCTCAACAACAATATTCCCATCCTTTTCTAACCGTTCTGCCATTTGCTGAATAGCTACATCCGGTAAAACTCCGGTTTCTGCTGCTCCACGGAAAGCCTGATAGGTCTCTTTTATATCCATCATCTTTTCTTTTCCGTCTTTTACAGCTTTTTCTTCTGCTTTTTCATCTACCGGCAGGTCGTAACCTTTTTCCTGATTCGCATCATTTCCTGCTTCTTCTGTAGTATCTGTCTTCTTTACAGAATCTTCTCTGTCTTTTTCGCCCAGGTTCTGCCATATCATGCACCCTGCAAAAAGCACAAGAATAAGCAGTATGATCCAGATACCATACTTTTTTATTACCCATCTTATATCATCCATTTATTGCCCCTTCTTTAAATCTTATTTGCCCTTTTAAATCCTATATCCCTAATATTTAAAAGTCAAGTGAATTCTTCTGCTTGCTGATGTATAATGAAATAGAAAAATGAAAAAGAGAAGGTGCACAAAATGTCTATCGAAAATGTAAAACAATATCTGAAACGTGTCGGTATGGAGCAAAGAATCATGGAGCTTGCCCAGTCCAGCGCCACAGTAGAAGAAGCGGCAAGCGCGATCGGCTGTCGGCCGTGCCAGATCGCCAAAACACTATCATTCTTAGCAGCGGAAAATCCTATCTTGATCGTCACGGCAGGAGACGCCAAAGTGGATAATAAAAAATATAAAAATATATTCCATGAAAAAGCAAAGATGATTCCCGCAGACCAGGTGGAAACTTATATCGGACACGCTCCTGGCGGAGTTTGCCCATTTGCGGTCCATCCCGGCGTTATCGTATATCTTGATCAGTCTCTCAGACGTTTTGAAAAAGTATACCCGGCGGCCGGCAACGGTCACAGTGCCGTAAGCCTGTCTTTGGAGGAACTGGAAACTTACTCCTGCTCTGCCGGCTGGATTGATGTGTGCAAGGGATGGTGTCTCGAGTCTGATACCAAAAACGATAACGTATAAGTAAAAATCTGTTGACACTATCAAATTTAATAGCCATCTTCCCGTCTGGGAGGAATGGTTATGTATAAAATAGGCATGAAAAAAGCCGGATGGTTTTCAGTCATTGATAACCATCCGGCTTTTACCTTTTAAGTTATGAGATTACATTCCTGCCTGAGCTGCAACTTCTGCTGCGAAATCGTCCACTTTCTTTTCGATTCCTTCACCTGTTTCAAAACGTACAAATTTTTTCACTTTGACATTTGCACCATTTTCTTTTGCAACTTTTTCTACGTATTTAGCAACTGTAAGGTCGCTGTCCTGTACGTATACCTGATCTAACAGACAGTATTCTTTTAATTCTTTGTTCAGACGTCCGATAATCATCTTTTCGATGATATTGTCCGGTTTGTTCGGGTTTTCTTTCTTAGCCTGAGCAAGTAAGATTTCTTTTTCGTGATCCATAAATTCCTGAGAAACTTCATCACGGGAAACATACTTCGGAGACATAGCTGCAACCTGCATTGCCACGTTCTTTAAGCATGCTCTGATTTCATCGTTCACAACATCAGCTTCAGCTTCTACAAGAACACCGATTCTTCCGCCGCCGTGGATATATGCTACTACACATCCTTCAGATTCGATCTTTTCAAATCTTCTGATGCTTAACTTTTCTCCGATAACAGCGATTTTTTCTGTCAGTGCATCCTGTACTGTCTTGGATGTATCTGCCTTCCATGCTTCAGCCATGAAACCATCCATGTCTGTTGCCTTTGTATCGATTGCCTGTTCAACAACAGCGTCAACAAAGCTCTGGAATTCAGCATTTTTAGCAACAAAGTCTGTTTCAGAGTTTACTTCCACGATTGCTGCTACTTTGTCTTCTTTTACAGATGCTTTTACAAGACCTTCTGCTGCGATTCTTCCAGCTTTTTTCTCAGCTTTTGCCTGGCCGTTCTTTCTTAAGTATTCAACGGCTTCATCCATATTTCCGTTTGTTTCATTAAGAGCTTTTTTGCAGTCCATCATTCCTGCGCCTGTCATTTCTCTTAATTCTTTTACCATGCTTGCTGTAACTGCCATTTTGTTTTCCTCCTGAAATTGTCTTTCGAAATGGATTATTCTTCTACTGTTTCTTCAGCTTCTTCTGCAGTTTCTGCAACGTCTTCGCCTTCAAAAACTTCTTCGCCTGTTGTTCCCTGATTTGCTTCTACAACAGCGTCTGCCATCTTTGCAACGATCAGTTTTACTGCTCTGATAGCGTCGTCGTTACCCGGGATCACGTAATCAAGTTCTTCCGGATCACAGTTTGTATCAGCGATTCCAATCAACGGAATTCCAAGTGTGTGAGCTTCCTGAACGCAGATTCTTTCTTTCTTCGGATCTACTACGAAAATAGCATCCGGCAGTCTCTTCATGTTCTTGATTCCGCCAAGGTTCTTTTCCAGTTTTTCCCATTCTTTCTTTAATGCGATAACTTCTTTCTTCGGCAGTACTTCGAATGTTCCGTCTTCAGCCATTGTTTCGATTTCTTTCAGACGTTCGATTCTGCTCTGGATTGTCTTGAAGTTTGTAAGCATACCTCCAAGCCATCTTTCATTTACGTAAAACATTCCGCAGCGTTCTGCTTCTGTCTTGATCGCATCCTGAGCCTGTTTCTTTGTTCCTACAAAAAGAATTGTGCCGCCTTCTGCTGCGATATCAGCTACAGCCTGGTAAGCTTCATCTACTTTTCCAACGGATTTCTGTAAGTCGATGATATAGATTCCGTTTCTTTCTGTATAGATGTACTCAGCCATCTTCGGGTTCCATCTTCTTGTCTGATGTCCAAAATGAACACCTGCTTCCAAAAGTTGTTTCATTGAAATAACGCTCATGTTTTTTCCTCCATAAATTTGGTTTTTTTCTTCCGCATGTTTCTGCCTTCCGGAGCCGGACGAACCTTTGGCACCGCCGGAAGTAACCGCATGCGTGTTTTTTTGCAACATTCGTAGTATAGCATATCCGCTCTTTTCTTGCAAGTATTTTACATAACTTTTCCAGAAAGAAAAGGCTCCGGAAATTTCCCGGAACCTTTTTTATTTCTTTTCTCTTTTACCAGTATCTTCTGTACCATGGACTTCCGTACACAGCCGCCACTTTTACAACATCTCCTGGCTCTGGAGCATGGATCATCTGACCTCCGCCGATGTAGATTCCCACATGTCCGCTGTAACATACGACATCTCCCGGAAGCGGACTTGAAACCGCCTTCCCGCCAGATCCGATAGCCCCGGATTGTCTGGCGATATTTGTGATGCCTGCTGCATTGTGTGCGTATTTTACAAGACCGGAACAGTCAAGTCCGGATCCCGGTGTGTTGCCGCCCCATACATATGGAGTTCCAAGGCAGCTGTAAGCTGCATTTACAATCGCCTGTGCAACGCTTGTGTTTCCAGTATTGGAGCTTCCAGAATTGCCGGAATTACCAGTGTTGCCTGATCCTCCTGCATCCGGTCTGGAAGGAGTATTTCCTCCCGGATTGCTCGGTGTAGAGTCGCCATCATCTGAATTTCCCGGAGTCTGTTCCGTATTATCCTGACGCTGTTCTTCCTGACGTTTCTTTGCTTCCTCTTCCTCTTTCTTTTGCTGCTCTTCAGCGGCTTTTCGTACCGCTTCCTGGAGCTGCTGATTCAAGTCTGACACTTCTGCCTGTTTGCTCTGAATCGTTGCGTTCAGCTGTTCTTTTTCCTTCTCAAAGGAAGCCTGCATGGTCTCCATTTTCTTGAGATCATCTTCCAGCTGCTGTTTCAGCTTCTCGATTTTCTCTTTTGTATCTACGTACTCCTGCAGTTTTTCTCTGTCATACTTATGTACGGTCTCGATGTAGTCTGCTTTGTTCAGAAAATCCGCAATACTGCTGGATGTGAAGAGATCTTCCAGCGCTGACACATCTCCCTGCTCGTACATATATTTAATCCGAAGCTTCATTGCCTCGTACTGCTCTTTCTGCTGTTCTTCTGCTTTTGCCAGATCTTCTTTGGCCTGGATGACTTTTTCTCCTTTTGTGATCATCTGCTGTTCCAGATCAGCAATTTTTGTTACCATGCTCTGGAGCTGCTGCTGCAGAGATTTCACTTCCTGTTCTTTTTGCTCTTTCTGTGCCTGGATTTCATTTGTATTTGGTGCTGCGTAAACCGGTGTTACCAGCATGGAACTCGCCATCAATGCTATAACAAGTTTCTTGCCAAATTTGTTCATGTTCTTCTCTCCTGTCCTGAAATCAACATCCTTTATTTGTCTGCCCCGGTCACTTTCGTGCCGACTCGCTGCCTGAAAAAATGCCTGAATCTTTCTTTGCTTTTCAGGCATATTTTCCTCTCAGACCACATATCTTGTGGTTTGTTCTCATATTGCATAGTATATATCACCTTAAGAAAATTTGCAACATTTTTTAATATATTTGTAACATTTTTCTCATGCTCCACTATGCGGTCTATTGTTCCGGACTGTGGATTCCTTTTAAAAGAACAAATATTCCAGATGCAAGAGCCGCACAGGCAACCGTAATAATACCCATGCGGACAGGCGTCTTAAAGATCCAGAGATATCCGTCTGTCGCAGTCATGATCACGGACACGATATTTACTGTACAGTGCAACAGTACAGGGACCTTAAGTGTCGTCTGCTTTTCATACAGCCAGCACAACGCAAGTCCAAACACAAAACCATAGATTGCCTGTACCAGATTGGCGTGGACGAATCCAAAAATCAGAGACGAAATCACAGCCGCTTTTTTCCAGCTTGACATGTCTCGGACCCTTCTGTAGATCACTCCTCGATAGAGGCATTCTTCCAAAATCGGCACAATAATCCCAAGACATATAAGCTGCGTTGCCAGCGGTGCAGAATACAGTGCTTCCGACGTCGTCTGGTAGCTCTGGCTGATGGCACGGATGTTGCTCAGGATCAGAAGATTGTTTACCACGATTCCAGCCGTAACTCCAAACCCTACCGTCAGAGGATAAATCTTAGCCGGTCCTTTCCACACATTTTCCTTGATTCCAGAAAATGCTCTCATTCGTTTGTCTTTCCGTATCATATAGATACAGATCGGCAGCATGATCAGAGCTCCTACTGCTGTGGTTTCCGTGGAAAAACGAAAAATGAACCGAAACGCTTCTTCCATAAAAGCCTGCAGTTTTGCCTCGCTTTCATAGGCTGCCAGAAGTTCGTTGGCATGTGCCACCATGTAAGATGCGGTAACAATAAACTGACATAAAAGCCCGATCCCCCAATAGATCAAAAGAGGCACGAGCACTCTTGTTATCGGATTGAAAGGTCTTCTGTAATATTGATAATTATCCATTTACTGTCTCCTCAAAAAAGCTTTTAATATCTTCTGGACGTCCCTGGAGTGATCCCTGTATCATTTCCGGTTTCCCTCCGCCTCGTCCGTGAAATCTTTCATTGAGTTTCTTACCAATTTCCCTCACATCTTTCTCCCTGCTGCCGACAACATACTGCCACCCTTCTCCCTTTTGGAGAAAGACACCGCACACCGTCACATGATTCTCCAATACTTGGTTCATCAGTTCCCGTATGCCTGTCCCATCCAGATCTTTTTCAAACAGACAGGCAAGTTTCTGACCTGCCGGCACTTCAGCTGCTTTGTATGTGATGAGCTTTCTCTGGAGAGACAAAACCTCGCTCTTTTGTCTTTCCATATCATCTTTGAGTTTCTGTACTGCTTCCGGCAGTTCCCACTCTTTTGCCGACAAAAGCTTAGAGATTTCTTTCATGTCTTTTTCTCTCTTTTCATGATCACAAAGAGCACGGTTTCCGCTTACCATCGTTACTCGGACACCGCCTTTATAATTCATAAGTCCGATAACTTTGATCTGCCCAATCTCCCCGGTCCTTTTAAGATGAGGTGCACAGCATGCACAAGTATCATATCCGGGAATCTGTATGATCCGTACCTGTCCTTCAATCTCAATCTTACTTCTGTATTCAAAATTTTTCAGTTCCTCCCTTGATGGGCAAAGGACATTTACTTCAATATTTTTGTATACAGCCTCGTTGGCTCTTTTTTCGATTTCCTCCATCTCTTCTTTTGTGACCGGACCACTGAAATCCATTGTGCATATTTCGTCACTCAGATGGAATCCTACATTCTGATACCCAAAAATAGAATGGGCAAGCCCGGACAAAATATGCTCCGCTGTATGCTGCTGCATTCTCGAAAATCGGATCTCCCAGTCTATCTTACCTGTGACAGCCGCTCCTTCCTGCAGAGGCTCTGAAGTATAATGGATGACGTCGCCGTCCTTTTCCTGCGTGTCCGACACACGGACGCCGCTGATTTCTCCGACATCACCGTACTGTCCGCCCCCTTCCGGGAAAAAAGCCGTCCTGTCAAGAACGACTTCATATCCTTTTTCAGGAACCGGACGGCAGGACAAAACCCTGGCATCAAATTCTTTCCGATATGCATCTTCATAAAAAAGCTTCTCGGTCATATGCTACATCCTTTCCGGCGCTTCAAATCCCAAAAGATCAATGGATGTTTCCAAAATTTCTTTCACAAGAGATAAGAGTGCGATAAATCCGGACTTTCTGTCTTCGTCTTCTTCGCCCAGAATCCTTGTCTCATGATAAAAGCGATTAAATGTGTTGGCAAGATCATATACATAAGCGCAGATCTTATGCGGTGCAAGTTCTTCCACCACCGTATCAAACACCCCGTTGAATTTCGCAGCTTCCAGCATCAGCGCCTTTTCTGCCTCCCCGTCTGGGACACGTATCTTAGCTGTCTCCACAACACCGCCATTTTCTTTATATTTGTTTAAGATCGACTTGATCCTGACAATAGTATACAAGATGTACGGACCTGTATTTCCTTCAAAAGAAGCAAATTTGTCAAGGTCAAAGATATAGTCTTTTGCAGCCTGGTTGGAAAGGTCTCCGTATTTCAGCGCAGCGAGTCCGACAAGCTTTGCTGTCTCTTCTGCTTCTTCCGGTGCCACTGTCCTGTTTTCCGTAATCTTTGTGAGCATCTCATCATTGATCCCCTGGATCAGATCTGCCAGGCGCATAACACCGCCCTCTCTTGTCTTAAACGGTTTTCCGTCTTTTCCGTTCATTGTTCCGAAGCCAATGAACGTAAGTTTTGTGTTTTCCGGAACAATCCCTGTTTTTTTCGCACAACGGAATACCTGCACAAAATGCAGTTCCTGTCTTTTATCTACCACATAGATGACTTCGTCCGGCTTATATAACTCTTCTCTTTCCACTAGCGTTGCAAGGTCAGTCGTATCATAAAGCGCAGCGCCGTCTGACTTGAGGATCATGCATGGCGGAATCTCTTTCGTGTCTGATTCTTCTTTGACATCCACAACAAGCGCTCCTTGATCGATATGTGCAAAGCCTTTTTCTTTCATCATCTCTACCATATCCGGGATATACGGCTGAGCATCTGCCTCCCCTTTCCAGAGGTCAAATGTCACATTCAGATTTCCATAATTTTTCTTGAGATCGGAAACAGAAACATTCATGATATGGCGCCACAGTGCGCGGTAGCCTCTTCTTCCATTCTGAAGTTCGAATGTCGCGTTCAGTGCTTCTGCCTTATAGTCTTCATGCTCTTTTGCATATCCGCTCGCATACGGGTAAATTTCTTCCAGGTCTCCAATGGTAAACGGAGCTTCCTGCGGATACTCTCCTTCAAAATTTTCATCAAAATAAGGAAGATCCGGCTTACGCTTTCCAAGCTCTGTGATGACAAGCCCCATCTGGTATCCCCAGTCACCGAGATGCACATCTCCGATGACATCGTGACCCTTAAACCGGATGATCCTCTTTAAGCTTTCCCCGATCACGGCTGACCGCAGATGTCCCACATGGAGCGGCTTTGCCACATTGGCCCCGCCGAAATCCAGGATCACTTTTTTCTTTTCTTTTGTCTCATCTACCCCCAGCTTCTCCTCGTTTTTCATAGCTTGAGCAAACTCCGCAAGAAAAGCCTCATTTACTACCATATTAATAAAACCAGGGTTAACTGCTTCGACTGATTTCAACACATGACTTTCTTTTAAATGTGCTGTCACATCGTTTGCGATCATGATCGGTGCTTTCCGGTATGTTTTTGCCAGTGCCATCGCACCATTGCACTGATATTCGCACAAATCCGGGCGATTAGACAGTGTCACTTTTGCATAGCTTCCGTCATAACCTGCTTTCTCAAATGCAGCCTTTACTTCTTCTTCAAGAAATTCTGCCAGTTTTTTCATTTTTATCGCTTCCCCTTTATCTGTGAATTCATTTTTACTGTAAAAATCTGCGCTTTTGCGCATGGCAATACAACGTATGTTTCTTTATTTTAGCACATGCATTTCCGTCCAACAACAAAATTTTTATTTCCTCTTGCTTTTTTCCCTTTTCTCTTTTAAAATCAATAATGATTCTTATTTTTAACAAGAAAGGAAAATACAAATGACTACACCGATACATTCTTTACCAATCCTTGGTTCCCATGTTGGAATGAGCGGAAAAGAGATGCTTCTCGGCTCCGCAAAAGAAGCAGTGTCCTATCGCGCTGATACATTCATGTTCTATACCGGAGCCCCGCAAAATACCCGCCGCAAGGCAATCAGCGAACTGAGGATACCGGAGGCATGGGATTATATGAAAGCCAACGGTATTTCCGATATCATTGTGCACGCTCCTTACATCATCAACCTGGGAAACTCCATAAAACCGGAGACATTTCAGCTTGCGGTAGAATTTCTTTCCCTGGAGATCCAGCGGACCCACGCCTGCCGAAGCCACATATTGATTCTCCATCCAGGATCCCACGTCGGTGCCGGACAAAAAGAGGGAATCCGCCAAGTCGTAAAAGGACTCAATGAGGTATTATCTGCCGACACTCCATGTCACATCGCCCTGGAAACAATGTCCGGCAAAGGCTCTGAGCTTGGCTGTACTTTTGAGGAACTGGCACAGATTTACGACGGTGTCGTGCACAACGACAAACTCCGCGTCTGTTTTGACACATGCCATGTAAATGACAGCGGTTACGATGTCGTGCATGATTTCGACGGTGTGATCGATCAATTTGACCGTCTCCTTGGGAAAGACCAGATTTCAGTCTTCCATATCAATGACAGCAAAAACCCGCTGGCTGCCCGGAAAGACCGCCATGCAAATATAGGATTCGGCGAAATCGGATTTGACGCTCTTTCCCATATCGTACATCATCCGGATTTTATGCATGTTCCGAAAATCCTTGAGACACCTTACGTCCCGCATCCAAAAAATCCAAAAAAGACATTTCCTCCTTACAAGCACGAAATCGAAATGCTGCGCAATAATGTGTTCCGCCCAGATATACAATCTGAGATCATTGGACTGTAGCCTCCGCTTCCTCTTTCTTTTTATACAAACGAATTTTTCATACAACGAAAAACCGCAGGCCACAAGACCTGCGGTTTTACACACCTAGGCGGATTCGAACCGCCGCACCCGCCTCCGGAGGGCGGTGCTCTATCCCCTGAGCTATAGGTGTATGCTGCGTATTGTTGAACGCGTAGATTATAATACCATATAATTCTCTCAATGTAAAGCGCAAATATCCGACATTTTTTTTATTTTTAGATTGAAATTCTCTTTCCCTTTCTGTATGATATATTACAAATGGCCGCGTGTCGTGCGCAGCACTACTATATCTGATAAGGAAGGAACAAAACTATGAAGCTTCTGAAAGAACGCATTTTGAAAGACGGAGTGGTAAAGCCTGGCAACGTATTGAAAGTTGACAGTTTTCTGAATCATCAGATGGATATCGATCTGATCAATGAGATTGGAAAAGAATTCCGCAGGCTTTTCCCTTCTGACAAGATTACAAAAATCCTTACGATCGAGGCATCCGGTATCGGCATCGCCTGTATCGCAGCCCAGTACTTCCATGTTCCGGTGGTATTTGCCAAAAAGGCCCAGAGCATCAATATCGACGGCGAAGTGTATCACTCCAAAGTCGAATCCTTTACTCACAAACGTACTTATGACGTCATCCTGTCCAAAAAGTTTCTTGGGCCGGAAGACCGCGTCCTGATCATCGATGATTTCCTTGCAAATGGATGCGCTCTCCTGGGACTGATTTCTCTTGTCAATGACGCAGGCGCCGCCATAGAAGGAGCAGGTATCGTAATCGAAAAGGGCTTCCAGTCCGGCGGCCAAAAAATACGTGATCTTGGAATTCATCTTGAATCTCTTGCGATTGTCGACTCTATGACGGACACTTCTTTAACTTTTGCCGAATAGCTTCATTTCCATTGCCACACAGGTCGTGCTGCCTGCTTCTTTTGCAGGCACACGTAAATGTATGGCTTTCTTTTTTCTGTTATTCTACTCAAAAACTCCCGCTTCCAGGAGAACCTTTACTCTTCCTCCACATACAAGTCCTTCTTCCGCAGCGTCTTTATTATTCAGATCTGCATGAAGGATTTCTGTTTCTTTCCCGCTTTTGAGCATATTTTGGGCCGCTTCTTTCACATCCGCTTCCAGCTTTCCTCCGCCGATGGTTCCGAATGTGTTCTCTGACTCTGACACGATAAAATGCGTCCCTTCTTTACGCGGGGCTGAACCCTTTCTTTCCAAAATGGTGGCCAGAATAAACTTTTCTTTCTTTTCCAGCTTTTGGCATGCCCGGTCAAATACTTCATGTCCTTCTTTCCGTCCGCATCCAAGCCGTGTCCGTTCAGATAAAATTTCTGCAAGAACAGAAACAGCGATTTCTTCCGGGGTCTGAGCGCCAATTTCAAGACCGATAGGTGCATGCAGATTCCTGATCCACTCTGCCTCCACTCCCTGGTTTTCCAGTTCTTTTCCCATCATGGCCGCTCTTGTCCGACTCCCCATCATTCCAACATAGTATGCTTTTTTCCCTGCGATGGCAGTCAGACATCTCTGATCGTAAGCATGTCCTCTTGTCACGACAACAAAAGCAGTATTTTTTTCTTCCGGCAGGTCACGGATTGCCTCTTCAAAAGGCCGGCAGATAACGAGATCTGCTCCCGCTTCCCTGGCCTTTTCAGCAAAATAATCTCTATCCTCTATGACGATGGTCCGAATCCCGGTAAGAACGCACAGCCGCGCAAGGGCATATCCAACATATCCTGCACCGCAGATGACAACCCGGTCTTTCTTTTCTGCTGCCTCCAGAAATACTTCGCTCCCGACGTCCCCCCTGCAAAGAGCTGTCCCGTTTCTTTCTGCCTCTTCTTTCCATATCTCCCATTTTTTACTCGGAAGCTGTTCGTCTGTTTCCAACACTGTCTTCCGACATGTCCCTTCCGCTTCCATTATGCTTACAATCCACCCTCCGTCTTTTTCATACAGTCCTTTTATTTTTTGCAATATTTCTCTATTCAGCATAAGCATACTCCCATATATAAAACGGCAAGCCGCTTTTTCTCATCTTTTCTTTCATCTTAGGAAATTTTCTCATAAAAGTTATTCCCTCTCCCGGACGCATCCCACTCAGCACTGCCCGTTTCCTTTTGGTCTGCCCTTTCAGGATGCCTTCAGGATGCAAATATAATTTCGCAAGATCCTCTGCCGTAATTTTTTCATCCGGATCTTTCAGAAACCATGCAGCACATTCTTCCGGGCGGTGCGCTGCTTCAAGAAAGGTACGCCCTATGGCACGTCCATTCAAAATCCCGATCTGTACATCGATCCAGCTTGGAACTGCCGGCTCGTATTCCCTCGGTACTTTGATCCATTTCCCTGCAGATCCGTCTGCCTCCACGCAGAGACGGATCCCCTGTTTTCTCATATAACCGAACACTTCTTCCGGCGCTTCAGAAATTTTTCCATTTTGAAGATCCACCCCCAATGTCCAGAGTCTTGGCTTTGGACTCTTTCTCTCCTTGAGAATCATATGGACAATCTTATCCAGATCTGTTTCTTCATTCCATGGAATAAAATGCCTGTTTGGTTTTCTCATTTTTGTCGTTGTGACAGCCAGCGCCGGAATCCCTTCTTTCAGGAACTCTTCCACACATGTGTAAACTGCTGTCGTCTTTCCTCCTGCCCCGGTAAACGCGATACTTTGCGCATCCAGGATATTTAGTTCCCGCAGCATCGTTCCTCCCAGTTTGTAATAGCTTTCCAAATAGCTTTTCCAAGCTTTTCAGCTTTATCCGATATCCTAAAACAGCGTTCCCTATCGTCCATACGGGGTTCTATATCCATAATCTTGAGTCCCTTGACAACCGGATAGTTTTCGTGGATCGCACCCCTCAGATATCCGGAAATCGGTGCCGTGATCTCTGTATTTCCAACCTTGGCAATCACTTCCCCTTTATGAACAGGATCCCCTACCCGATAAAAATACCGGATCGTTCCGGATGCAGGCGCATGTATAACCCTTTCCTTCCCGTATCCCTCGATAAGCCCCGGAACGCCGGTATTGGCAAGAGCCCGCCCTTCTTCATAGACATGGGCAAGCGTATCTCCCCGCATCGTTTCTACCACAAGATCCACATCATTTCCTGCTGTAAATCCTGGTCCAAGGCCGATAGTAAGCGGCGCCATATCTCGTTTTGTCCCAATATTTTTCTTTGCCAAAATGGCATCGATCACTACCATTGGACGAACCCATTCAAGACAAGTGCATTCTGGATCAATCAGCACCGGAATTTCCTTGTCTGACCAGATTTTTTTTACTTCTTCCTCTGCCGCAGCAAGCCGTCCTGTGACACCCTGTACCGTACACACTCCCTCGTATATCGCCTGGCAGAACGCCACCTGTCTTCGGATACAGGCCGGCCTTTCCACATCCAGCATCAAGATCCTGTATCCCGCCTGATAGAGTACATAGCCAACACCACTTGCCAGGTCTCCTGCACCGCGAATCACAATCGTCCTTTCCTCGTCCATATCCCAGATTTCCTCCTTTTCTGCCGGATAGAAGTAGACATCCTCCATATGGCTGCGAAGCACCTTCTTTCCTCCTGTATCCCCTGTTAGAGACAATAATTCCGGAACATATTTTCCCCCGAACACACAGGGATTTTTCGGGTCCTTGAAAAACAGACAGCCGATTCCCTTTTTACTTTCAAGGAATCCTTCTACCATGTTTTCTACAGTCCTTCTTTTCAAAAACGGCTGATCTGCCGTACAAAAACACACGGCATCCTGCGGTTTCCATTCCGGAAGTCCGCACAGTGTATGAAGTGCCAGAAAAACAGAATAAGAAATTCCCTTTTCCGGATTTTCATTGACAACCCTTATCCCGGTATAGTCTGCTTTCTCTGTATTTTCCCCACAAACAAGTATCTGATACCCCATCCATTCTTTTTTCATCTGCTCCATTTTAAAAAGCAGGCTGGGAAGGAGTTTCCTCCCGCCCACCTGCTCAGACAGCTTGTCTTTCTTACCATAGCGCAGGCTTCTGCCCGCCGCCAGAATGATCAAATGTACTTTCATGACTGTTTCTTCATTTCCCTGTAAACTTTTTCCGCCGTAATAGGAAGCTCCCGGATACGGACGCCTACAGCATTTTCTACTGCCGCTGCGATAGCCGGAGACGGAGTATTGATCACGATCTCTCCTATGGACTTGGCTCCAAACGGTCCAGTCGGCTCGTAGCTGCTTTCGAATTCCACCCGGATGTCTCCGGTATCCATTCTTGTCGGTATTTTGTACTGCATAAAGGAATTGCTGAAATTTTTTCCTTTTTCATTATATACAACATCTTCGTAAAGCGCCATGCCGATTCCTTGCACAAGACCGCCTTCTGTCTGTACTCTTGCGAGACTTGGGTTGACAACCGTTCCGCAGTCTACAACTGCCACGTAATCGATCGGCGTCACTGCGCCTGTTTCTTTGTCGACTTCCACTTCGGCCATCCCAACCATAAACGGCGGAGGAGAAATCGGAGAAAAATGTGCTTCAGATGCAAAAAGAGCCTCTTCATTCCTGCACATAACCTGGTTTCCGATATCTTTCAGAGAAATCTCGCTTCCATCTTCCGGACACCAGACTTTCTTTCCATCAAACTCTACTTCGTCAACATTGTGTCCCAGATACTCTGCGCCTTTCATCCGAATTTTCTCTTTGAGCTTTTCGCATGTCTTTATAACTGCCATTCCCGTCACATACGTCGTGCTGGAAGCGTAAGATCCTGTATCATATGGGGAGCTATCCGTGTCAACACCGGACACAATGATATCTTCCATCTCACATTCCATGCAGTCTGCTGCCATCTGTGCAAGAATGGTGTCACATCCGGTTCCCATGTCGGATGCCCCTATCATCAAACTGTAAAATCCATCATCATTAACTTTCATAGCCACAGAAGCGGTATCCACGTTGGAAATACCAGACCCCTGCATTGCCATAGCTACGCCGACTCCTCTGACTTTCCCGTTCCCCATATCTCTGGACGGATATTTTTCATCCCATCCAAATAACTGTTTCGCATGTTCCATACAGCGGTCAAGCGCACAGCTGTTGGCTGTCTCGCCGTAATAGGCCGGCATTACCTGCCCTTCTTTGACCATATTTTTTTCCCGCAGCGCCACCGGATCCATATGCATCTCTAAAGCCAGTTCATTGACTGCTGATTCCACCGCAAAAATCCCCTGAGTGGCACCATAACCACGGTAAGCTCCTGCGGACATCACGTTCGTGTAAACAACGTCGTAGACAAAACGGAAAGCATCTGTCTTTCCGTAGAGCGGAATGGACTTGTGCCCGGAAAGCCCTACGGTTGTCGGTCCATGTTCTCCGAAAGCGCCAGTATTTGACAGTGTATATACATCGATAGCCCGGATAATGCCGTCTTTGTCCGCGCCGACTCGGACTTTGATCTCCATCTCATGCCGAGGAGAGGATGCTGTCTGGGATTCTTCCCTTGTGAAAATGATCTTTGCAGGACGTCCTGTCTTAAGCGTCACGAGGGCAGGATACACTTCCGACACACTTGACTGTTTCGCTCCGAATCCTCCGCCGATCCTTGGTTTGACTACCCGAATCTTAGATTTCGGTATACCAAGAGCGTTGGAGAGGATCCTTCTGACATGGAACGTAACCTGAGTCGAAGATACGACGTTCAACCGTCCATAAACATCCATGTATGTATATGTACGGAATGTTTCCATCATAGCCTGCTGGTTGGCTTTCGTGTGATACGTCTCCTCCACCACATAGTCGCATTCTGCCAGCACGGCATCTACATCTCCGTCCTCTTCCTTCCCGCTGGCGCACAGATTCCTCTTGTTATCTGCGCCCACTGGACAGAGGCTTCTCCAATTGTCCTCCGGATGGACAAGGATCTCATTGTCTTTTGCCTTTCTGAAATCCAGAAGCGGTGTCAGCACTTCGTAATCCACTTTGATCATTCTGAGTGCTTTTTCCGCTGCTTCCTTTGTCTCAGCAGCCACAATGGCAGCCGCGTCTCCGACAAAGCGCACCCTCCGATCAAGAATCAGCCTGTCATATGGACTTGGCTCCGGATATGTTTGCCCTGCCATCGTAAAGCGCTGATCTGGACAATCTTCGTATGTCAGTATACAAACAACGCCCGGCACCTTCATCGCCCTGGATGTATCGATACTTTTGATCATCGCATGTGCGTGCGGACTTCTCAGTATTTTTACGATAAGACAGTCCTTTGGTGCAATATCATCCGTATACACCGCTTTCCCTGTTACCAATGCCTGTGAATCTACTTTCGGTATTGCCTGGCTTACTTTTTTCATGCCCTTATCCTCTACTTTCTCTCAGATACTTTTCAACTGCACGCATTTGTCCAACATATCCGGTACATCTGCACAGATTTCCGGCCAGATACTCCCGAATCTCTTCCTTTTCAGGGATCCGTCCATCGCGGCAGAGTTCCTTTTCCATGGCAAGGACGTTCATAATAAATCCCGGGGAACAAAATCCACACTGTTCTGCCCCTTCTTTTGCCAGAAATGCTCCAAACCTCGCCGCCTCTTCCTGAAGTCCTTCCATCGTTGTGACCGCATGGTTTTCCATACGTGCCGCAGGAACGGAACAGGAAAGCATTGGTTTTCCGTCTACCCACACTGTACAAAGCCCGCAGTTCGTCGTCTCGCATCCGCACTTCACGCTGTAGCATCCAAGTCTTCTGAGAACATCAAATAAAAGTTCCCCGGCCTCGATCTCTGCCGTAACCGGTTTTCCATTCAGCTCAAAACGTAATTCCATCTATGCATCCCTCTCTTTCAAAGCATTTATGGCGCGTCTGATCAGCACTTCTGCCAGATGCTCCCTGTACTCGCTGCTTCCTCTCATGTTGCTGCCATAAGAAAAGCGTCGATATGCATCTTTCATCTCTTCTTCCGTTCCTTCGATGCAGGAAGCCCTCATTGGTCTGGCGCCTATGGAAACCCGGTATACCCTGTCTTTTTCTGACACTGCACATGCAAGAATCGGGAAATCTGTGCTGCTCATTCTCTCAGAAAAATAAACTGCACGTCTTTTATCCTTACGGACAATGATCTCTTCCAGGATGTCGCGATCCCGTTCCATTTCGACAAATTCCGCCAGAGGAACAATTCCCCTTTTATATAATTTTACACTTGTGTCCAGGGCAAGAAGCGCTGTAAGGATGTCTGAAAAACCGAATCTGCCAAAGACACTTCCTCCGACCGTAGCTCCATTTCGGAACTGTACTCCCACAATATGTCTTGTACATTCTTTAAATACCCCTGCAAAAGCAGAATTCAGCCCTTCATGCTGTTCCAACTGACGCAGAGTACACATACAGCCAATCCGGAATTGCTCCTCTTCTTCCACGATCTTGTCCATGCCAAGCCCGGACAGGTCGATCAATGTACCGACATTTCCTTTGCTCATCCGAACCCACATCATTCCGCCGATCACACGGTTTGCACGCTTTTGATTCAGCTCATACGCTTCTTCCACCGTGGCCGGTTTCACATAGTTCCTTACTGTTATCAAAATGCTTCTCCTCCTGTACATAAGAAATTACCCATAGTTCATTTTATTTTAACATAGATTTTGCATAATATCTATATCAAAAACTTCTTTTTTCTCTCTCTGAAAATAATATACTCTATCCGACAACCATTCTTCCTTTGCTACATCTGTCCGATTGATGCTGTATACTGCCTCTTTCAGAGCACCGGCAGAAGGGCTTTTACTCTCCGGCACAAGAATCATCTCATGCACACTGCTTGGCAAAATATAAAAACTTTCTTTCCAGATATCGGAAATCTTCTCAAGAACACCCGGATAGATCACTACAGATGCCCCATAATTTCTCTGTATATTTGTCAATACAAACAAATTTCCCCGGAAACGCTCATCCTTTTTTACTTCCTGAGGTGTCAGAAATTCTTTCAGCATCTCGTGGATATCTTTGATTTCCGGCGGTAGAAGCCTTGGCGTGTTGACCTTTGCATACTGCCATATATCCTCTTCCTGGATTCCCCATTTTTTCAGATGTTCCCGTGTAATAAGCATGGAGATGGCATGATACTTGCGCGCGTCAAACAGCACATAGAAAATCACTGCAAGATCCTGAAAGGAATAACTTGGTACTTCCCTCAAAAGATCCGTGTTCCGCTCTCTGTTTACAAGGCGAAAAACTATTCGGTTCTTCATTTCCCTGAAGTCCGAAAGCTTCTCCGCCTCCATGACCGGATCCGGCACCTTCTTGACATGATCATAAAATATCTCCAACTCCTCGATGATTTCTTCGATCTCTTCTCCTTCATTGTACCTTCGGAAATAATCTTCCATATAAATAACTGGCGAGATATTTCCATTATAACTTTGAAATAAAAATCCTCTCCTCATTTCCCCATTACTTTTGACTGCGTGAAAATCCTGTACATCAACTTTTCCATACAGTTTCTTTTTTATACTCTCTTTTACTTCCGCTAAAAATGACTGATATTCCATCAAAGGCTCCTTCCGGCCTGTCGGAATGGGATGCGGTATTTCTCCGCAGAGAACTTTTCAGATTTGAATTTGATTTGGTATGGATTTATTATACTGCTTCTCTTTCCATTTTTCAAGGACAAAGTGAGTAAGCTCCATGCATAGAAAAAGCCCCGAAAAACGGGGCTTTTGACTTTTCTTATACTCTTGATAAATATTCTCCAGTACGTGTATCGATCTTCAGTACGTCTCCTTCGTTTACAAACAGCGGAACCATAACTGTAGCACCTGTCTCAACTGTAGCCGGCTTGGTAGCTCCTGTAGCTGTATCTCCTTTTACGCCTGGCTCTGTTTCTGTTACCGCAAGTTCTGCAAATAACGGTGGTTCTACTGCGAACACTTCTCCCTGGTAAGAACAGATCTTTACCTCTTCGTTTTCTTTTACAAATTTCAGTGCATCGCCGATCGTCTCTTCATTCAGCGCGATCTGATCGAATGTCTCTCCATCCATAAAGTGGTACAGATCTCCATCTGAATACAGATACTGCATGGACTTTCTCTCTATATGAGCTTTCGGGAATTTTTCTGTCGGACGAAATGTCTTTTCAACAACTCCTCCATTCATAACGTTTTTCAGTTTTGTTCTCACAAACGCTGCACCTTTACCTGGTTTCACATGCTGGAACTCCAAAATCTGGTATACTGTTCCTTCGATTTCAACGGTTAAACCGTTTCTAAATTCGCCTGCTGAAATCATGTTAAATCCTCCTTAAACGAATACAAAGTGCATTCTTTCTTATTTTCTTAATCTTTTCATTAGTTATTATTTTATATGATTCCTGTCAGTTTTTCAACTGTAAGTTACTATTTTTCTTCAGAATCTTCCAAATTTTCTCTCTTTGTGCACCTTTAGCCGGCAAAACGATGCAGCATTTGACGCAATATTCCAACCTCCAGCTGCCCAGGTGCAGAAGCTTGTCCAATACATCCAAACGTGACGGAAGAGCCATAAAACTCTCCGCAAACCCGGCTTATGACGCCCATATCTCCCATAGACATCGTAACGACCGGTGTCTCATCGTGAAAGATCTGCATCTCCCACGTGGCATCCAGAAGTTTTTTTACATCTTCTTTTTTCTTTGGCATTACCGCAATTTTTGCAATATCCGCCCCAAGATTCTGCATTTTTGTGAGCCGTTTCACGATTTCGTCCTTTTCCGGTGTCTTTTCAAAATCATGGTTTGACATAAGAAGTTTTGTACCATGTGTCAAACACTCTTTGCAAAGCAGATCCACCTGGTTTTCGCCTTTGAAAAGTTCAATATCCACGAGATCTGCCTGCCGTGTCCGAATAACATCCAGATTGAGTCGGATATAAGCATCCGTCTCAAGTTCTGCGCTGCCGCCTTCTTCTTTTGTCCGGAAGGTAAAAAGCAACGGAATGGATCCAAGGATTTTTCTCAGTTCTCTCAGCACTTCTTCCACCGCATTTGTTTCGGAAATGCCTTCAAAAAAGTCTGCCCTCCATTCTGCCAGATCTACCCTTTCTTCAGCCGCTCTTCTGGCCGATTCCAAGATGTCCTCTTTGTTTCCTCCCATAACCGGCACACAGATTTTCGGGATTCCTTCCCCAATCACTGTATTTCTAATCTTTACTGTCCTCACCGTCTGCTCCTTATCTTATTTTTTCTGCTCTTTTTTATAAAAGTGCAAAACAATTTTTTCCAGATACCGCTTCAGCACAATCTGGATCTCTTCTTTCGGATGTATGGGTCTGACAAGGATATTGCGGATTCCTGCCCTTTTCGCCCCCCACACGTCGGTAAAGAGCTGATCTCCGACAAAAAGTGTGGAGGACTTGTCCGTTCCCATGAGTTCCATGGCCTTTTCATAATTCTTGACCGATGGTTTGTGTGCATTGAAAATATAATGCACCCCGATTTCTTTATTGAACATTTTTACGCGCGGCTCCTGATTATTAGAAAGCAGACAGCAGTCAAATCCCATGTCTTTTAATCTTTTAAACAATTTTTTTGCTCTCTCATCTGCAGGAGCACCGTGAGGAACCAATGTGTTGTCGATATCAAATATAATTCCTCTGTATCCCTCGCTGTACAGCGCTTCGAATGGAATGATGTAAGTAGATGCGATGTACTCATCCGGAAAAAATGTTTTTAACATACTTTTTCCTCCGCTTTTTTCACAAGTGCTTCCACTTCCTCTTGCTCCGGCATAGAGCGGATCGCTCCCTTCCGCGTCGTAATGATGGACGCTGCTGCATTGGCAAAGGTCAGCATCCTTCCAAGATCTTCATCGGTAAGGTCATCCATCCCGTGCTCTACGATAAAATTCAGCGCACTGCCGCAGAATGTGTCTCCTGCGCCTGTTGTTTCGACCGGTTTGCAGACAAATCCAGGCTTCTCTACCTTACGGCCTTTGTAGTAAGCACGACTTCCGTCTTTTCCCATGGTAAGAAGGATCAGTGGTATGCGGTATGTCTCATAAAGCCAATGGATCCCCTCATCGTAGTCTTCTTTTCCGGATATAAATTGGATTTCGTTGTCTGAAATTTTCAAAATATCGCAATACCCGAATCCGTATTTCATCTGCTCTTTTGCATCATCCAGAGATGTCCAAAGCGGCGGACGAAGATTCGGGTCAAATGAAATCAGCATCCCTGCTTCCTTCGCGATCCGCAGTGCTTTCTTTGTAGCTTTTCTCACTCCTTCATCTGTCATGGAAAGAGTTCCGAAATGAAAGATCTTTCCTTTTTTCAGGAATTCCGGGTCAATCTCTTCCTCCGTAAGCATCATATCCGCTCCCGGATTTCGATAAAAGGAGAAATCTCGATCTCCGTTTTCAAATGTATGTACAAACGCCAATGTTGTATGCACATCTGCGTCCATATACAAGCAGTCCGTATTGATTCCTGCATCCTTCAGTGTATGTTTCAAAAGTTCTCCAAACTGATCTTTTCCTACTTTTCCGATAAATGCAGTCTTCTTTCCAAGTTTTCCAAGCATTGCCAATACGTTGCACGGCGCACCGCCCGGGCACGCCTCAAACAATCCGTTTCCTTGTCCGCTTTTTCCATTCATCGTGAAATCGATCAAAAGTTCGCCCATGGCAATTACATCGTATTGTTTTTCCATTGATGATTCCTCCATCTTGTTTTCTACTTTTTATCATACAGATTTTACTTCATATTTTCAAGAACTTTTCCTACATCGGAGCAAAACTCGTCCCACCTCTCCGGATAATCCACAAAATATTTCGGACAGATTTTCCCTGTGACATCATAATGTCGGATGAGGTCTTCTTCTGATAAATCAAATTTCATGCAGAGCCAGGCTGATAAATGAACAAGAGACTGATAGGTTGCATCGTTGAATTTTCCTGTTCCGTCCAAATGGCAGCACTCAATAGATACGGTATCCTTATTTCGGTCATTAGAAGCATACGCAACCTCCCATGTAGGAATACACTGTACGATCTCCCCATCAAGCCCTACCACAAAATGGCTGCTTGCCTTTGTGAGATGCGTATCCTTCAATCCGTCAAAGTAATCCCTGTTCTGCTGTGCCGTCGATCCAGGATTTGCAGTGTAGTGAATCACAATATTTTTTATCCGTTCTGTTTTTGTCTGTGGTCTGGAGTAAGAATTCGGCGTGATCAGATCCACTTCCATCTGTGGTCTGTGTGCATCGATTCCTTCCACTTCTATATATGCATTGGAAAAAAATCCCGTATGAACCAACTTCATACCTCCAAGTAAAACCGTAAGCGCCACGAGAAATATAAGTCCTATCCTTACAGGATTTCTCCTTTTTGCCGCTTTTCTCCTGTATGTTCTTCTTTTGTTTCTCATTGTTTCCTCCCCTTCTTCTTTGATGACATCTTCTATTATAGCTGGACATGCAAATTTTGTTTTAAAATAATGTGGAAAAATTCTGTCTTTTTTCTTAATTTTTACCGTCACGGGAGGCTATGCAAAAAAGCGCCTGCCAGCAGTATCTATCCTGCTTACAGCGCTCTTATCAAATGCAAAACGGGCAGCTCCTTACGGAACTGCCCGATAAAAATCTTATTCGTCCACGCTGTAGTTCGGCGCTTCTTTTGTGATATGAATATCGTGTGGGTGGCTTTCTTTCAGTGAAGCTGCTGTGATCTTTACAAAACGTCCGTTCTGCTTCAACTCTTCCACTGTAGGGGTTCCACAATATCCCATTCCGGCTCTCAGACCACCCATGAGCTGGAATACCGTGTCTTCCACAGTTCCTTTATATGCCACGCGGCCTTCTACACCTTCCGGAACAAGTTTCTTTGCATCTGCCTGGAAATAGCGGTCTTTGCTTCCGTTTTCCATAGCTGCAATGGATCCCATTCCGCGGTAAACTTTGTATTTTCTTCCCTGATACAGTTCGAATGTTCCCGGGCTTTCATCACATCCTGCAAAGATGCTTCCCATCATGCATACATTCGCACCTGCAGCGATAGCTTTCGTCATATCCCCAGAGTATTTGATACCTCCGTCGGCGATAATCGGAATACCGTACTCTTTTGCCACTTCGTAGCAGTTCATAACGGCTGTTACCTGAGGAACACCGATACCGGCAACGACACGTGTTGTACAGATGGATCCCGGTCCAATTCCCACTTTGACTGCATCCACTCCTGCCTCGATCAGGGCACGCGTTGCTTCTCCTGTCGCAACATTTCCGGCGATAACCTGAAGATCCGGGAACTTTTCCTTGATCATCTTTACTGAGCGAATCACGTTTGCAGAATGTCCATGTGCTGAATCAAGGACAACAACATCCACTTTTGCATTGACAAGCGCTTCTACTCTTTCCAGGCAATTCGCTGTGATCCCTACTGCTGCACCACAGAGCAGACGTCCCTGCTCGTCCTTTGCAGAAAGCGGATATTTGATCTGTTTTTCGATATCTTTGATCGTGATAAGCCCCTTGAGGTTAAAATCTTTATCTACGATCGGAAGCTTTTCTTTTCTTGCCTTTGCAAGAATGTTCTTTGCTTCTTCCAGCGTGATTCCTTCCGGGGCAGTGATCAACCCTTCCGAAGTCATGGATTCTTTTATTTTCTTTGTAAAATCTGTCTCAAATTTCAAATCCCGGTTTGTGATGATCCCGACAAGTTTCCCATTCTCTGTAATCGGTACCCCTGAAATACGGAATTTTCCCATCAGCTCATTTGCATCTTCCAGCGTATTCTCCGGAGAAAGATAAAACGGATCTGTGATAACCCCATTTTCAGAGCGCTTTACCTTGTCTACTTCTTCCGCCTGCGCTTCGATGGACATATTTTTGTGGATGATACCAATCCCACCCTGACGTGCCATTGCAATCGCCATTCTGTGCTCTGTAACGGTATCCATACCAGCACTCATCATCGGAATATTCAGCTTGATCTTCTTTGTCAAGTACGTTGTCAAATCGACCTGATTCGGAATCACTTCCGAATACGCAGGTACTAAAAGTACATCGTCAAATGTAATGCCTTCTCCAATAATTTTACCCATGACTTCTTAATTCCTCTCTTTCTCTGACTGTTCCTTTTTAGTTTGAAACTTATGATACAAAAAAATTGATGTCATGTCAATATTTTTATGAAATACTAGAGAATAACTTTTCTAGGTGCCAGCATCCTCATTCCCTCGAGAATGACCTGTTCCGGCTCAAATATCACTTTTGTCTGCTGTCCGTTTTTGGCAATGACCATCACGTAACATCTGGCATTTGGCATCTGAGAACTAAAATCGAGCACTTTGGCATTGCGATACTGATTGAGCTCCCCTGCCCCCATCGGTGCAAGCAGTTCCAATTCTGAGATGTTCATGGAGAAAATTCTTTTTCTCTTCTGTTTTCCCATGATTTTGTCGATATCCAGATCCCCGTTGACATACAGATACTCATACTCCAGATCCAGTCTCCGGAACATGAAGTAATCAAGGACAATCAGCAGCACCGGAACGATCAGCAGAAACGGCATCAAAGGTACGATCAGAAACGACATTACTGTGACTGCCACAAGGAGCGATTTGATCATAATGTCCTTCCCGCTTGTTTTTTTCTTTACCAACTGTTCTGTATAGTAGTCACTCATACTCTTTTCCTCCACTTTTTTTATTCGTAAACAGTATACCACATTCTATATAAAAAAGAAAACTCCTCTTAAGAGGAGTTTTCAAAAATTTCATGATTATTTAGGATTTCAAAAGGATTACATCATTCCCATACCCGGGTTGGCCGGCATAGCTGGTGCATCTTCTTTGATGTTCGCTACAACAGACTCTGTCGTCAAAAGTGTAGATGCTACGCTTGTTGCATTCTGAAGTGCACTTCTTGTTACTTTTGCCGGGTCGAGGATGCCAGCTTCTACCATATCTACATATTCTTCTTTGTATGCATCGAAACCAATTCCCGGTTCAGATTCTCTTACTTTATTGATGATGACAGAACCTTCCAGTCCTGCATTTGCAGCAATCCTGAAGAGCGGAGCTTCGAGAGCTTTCAGTATAATGGATGCCCCTGTCTTTTCATCGCCTTCCAGGCTTGCAACGAGTTTTTCCAGTGCTTTTGTAGCGTGAACATATGCAGAACCGCCTCCTGCGATGATTCCTTCTTCCACTGCCGCTCTCGTTGCTGCCAGTGCATCCTCCATACGGAGTTTTGCTTCTTTCATCTCTGTTTCTGTAGCTGCACCTACACGGATCACTGCCACACCGCCT
Organism: Sellimonas sp.; assembly: GCF_047234585.1. NCBI lineage: Bacteria > Bacillati > Bacillota > Clostridia > Lachnospirales > Lachnospiraceae > Sellimonas > Sellimonas sp. The sequence continues at coordinate 53,798 of NZ_JBKSWG010000004.1, forward strand.
GCCAGTTTTGCAAGTCTTTCCTGAAGTTTTTCTCTGTCGAAGTCAGATGTCGTTTCTTCGATCTGAGCTTTAATCTGGGCAACACGTGCCTCGATATCTGCTTTTTCTCCCATACCATCGACGATCGTTGTGTTCTCTTTCTGTACTTTTACAGATTTTGCACGTCCAAGCTGATCAAGTGTTGTTTCTTTAAGATCCAGTCCCAGTTCCTCAGAAATAACCTGGCCGCCTGTAAGGATCGCAATATCGCGGAGCATTTCTTTTCTTCTGTCGCCATATCCCGGTGCCTTCACAGCAACGACATTGAATGTGCCGCGCAGCTTGTTTACGATCAATGTAGTCAGTGCTTCTCCTTCTACGTCTTCTGCAATGATAAGGAGACGGGCACCTGCCTGTACAACTTGTTCCAGAAGCGGAAGAAGTTCCTGGATATTAGAAATCTTTTTATCTGTAATCAGGATATACGGATCTTCCAAATTTGCTTCCATTTTATCCATATCTGTAGCCATGTATGCAGAAATATATCCACGGTCGAACTGCATACCTTCTACAAGATCCAGCTCTGTCTTCATTGTCTTTGATTCTTCGATTGTGATGACACCGTCATTTGACACTTTTTCCATCGCGTCAGCTACCATGTTTCCTACTTCGTCATCGCTGGAAGATACTGCTGCAACTCTTGCGATCTGAGCTTTGTCTTTCACTTTGCTGCTCATCTTGGCAATCTCTTCTACTGCCATGTCCGTAGCTTTCTTCATTCCTTTTCTGAGGACGATCGGGTTGGCTCCTGCTGCAAGATTTCTCATTCCTTCATGAACCATAGCCTGCGCCAGCACAGTTGCTGTCGTCGTACCGTCTCCAGCCACATCATTTGTCTTGGAAGCAACTTCGCGAATCAGCTGTGCTCCCATGTTTTCAAATGCATCTTCCAGTTCGATTTCTTTTGCGATCGTAACACCATCATTTGTGATAAGCGGTGCTCCAAATGATTTGTCAAGCACGACATTTCTTCCTTTTGGTCCTAATGTAACCCGAACTGTATCAGCAAGTTTATTTACACCAGCTTCCAGTGCTGCTCTGGCCTCTGCTCCGTATTTAATTTCTTTTGCCATTTCAAATCCCTCCATTTAAATCTATTTTAATGATACATATTTTAACCTTGTTTGTATATCATTTCCTATTCGATGATGGCAAGAATATCACTCTGTCTTACAATGATATATTCCACATCGTCTAATTCCACTTCTGTCCCCGCGTATTTTGAATAGATTACTTTATCTCCAACAGAAACTTTCATTTCCACTTCCTTGCCGTCTACCAGACCGCCCGGTCCAACTGCAACAACTTCTGCCTGCTGCGGTTTTTCCTTATTCTGTCCCGGCAGAACGATCCCGGATTTGGTTGTCTCTTCTGCTTCCATCTGTTTTAAAACAACTCTGTCGCTTAATGGTACTAATTTCATGATTGTTCCTCCTTCATTGTCTATCCATTTATCAGCACTCGTTGTACTAGAGTGCTAAAACACTCTAGTAATAAAATAGCACTGTACATTTTATTTGTCAACAATCTTTCTTATTCTTTATATTTAGTTTATATTTTGAAAATAGGCCCACATGTCTGCACTACACTACATAGAGTCCATTCTGGATCCGCAGCACGATCTGTTCGCCGTCCTGATCGTGATACCTTCTTGTGATTACCCCTTCACAGCCGTACCTGCCTTCTTCTGCCTCAAAAATACACTCATATACCGCATCCAGTGAGAAGGACTGCACTTCTCCTTTTCCAACATACAACGACATCTCTTCGGACTTACTGTCATAAGTCCGTATCCGTGTCATATATTTTTTTCTGTCCTGCTTTTCTGATTTTAAAAATACTTTCTTCATCTGAAGCACCGCCGCACCGTTTTCGTACATATTCTTCTCCTTCCTCAAAAGGGAGCCTCAGAAATCTGACGCTCCCTTTTTGTACACGCACACCTGTTTTCATGCGCTATTTCTGTTTTTCTTTTTTTATCTTTTCCAGCTCCGTAAATACATAATCGTTCACAACTTTAATGTATGTTCCCTTCATACCCGATGATCTGGATTCGATAACTCCTGCACTCTCAAATTTCCTTAGTGCATTTACGATTACCGATCTTGTGATTCCCACACGATCTGCAATCTTACTTGCAACAAGAATGCCCTCCATGCCGTCCAGCTCTTCAAAGATATGGATGATCGCCTCCAGTTCTGAGAACGAAAGTGTACTGATAGCAGACTGTACGATCTGTTCTTTTCTTGTCTCCTCCGCGCTCTCCTCATTCACTGATCGAAGCATTTCCAAGCCGACAACCGTTGTACCATATTCACTGAGAATGATATCGTCAATCTCATACTCCTCATCCTGCTTGTAAATGAAGAGCGTTCCAAGCCGTTCGCCTGCGATTTCGATCGGAGAAACAATAGCCTGATACCCTTTCGATACCTCCGGAGAAAATCCAAGCGTCTGAAGATTCACATTTTCTTTTGTAGATAAAATACTCAGCAGCCGTTCATTCAGCATCGCATCGATATGTCCGCCTACTTCGCCTTTTATCAGTTCTGTCAGCGGTCTGACCTCATCCCTTTTACTCACACCAAGTACCTTGCCCTTTTTGCTTACGACAAGAATATTGGAGTCGAGAATTTCTGTAAGCACTTCACAGATATCATTGAAAACAACTTTGCTGGAATTATTGTTGTGAAGCAGCTTGTTGATTTTTCTTGTCTTATCCAATAACTGTACACTCATAGCCTTCCTCCATCCAAAGATTTTTTGCACTGCCTCGAATTGCACGAACAAAAGTATAGAATACTCAACTGATATTCTAATATTATCATACAATTCTCACATTTTCAATAACTTACATGCTATTTTTCTTTGTTTTTATTTTCTACATATCCACACGTCTCATCAGCGCAAACAATCTTGTTCCCTTTTTCCAGCATATAACCTCCGCATTTCGGACATTTCTTATCGGAAGGCTTCTGCCAGGACATAAAATCACATTCTGGATTGTCCTCACACCCGTAATATCTTCTTCCTTTTTTCGTTTTCCGGATAACAATCTCTTTACCGCATTTCGGACAGCTGACACCTGCTTTTTCCAGGTACGGCTTCGTATTTCTGCATTCCGGAAAGCCAGGACATGCCAGGAATTTTCCGTGAGGTCCGTATTTAACAACCATATTCCGCCCGCACTCTTCGCAGATCACATCTGTTACTTCATCTTCGATCTTTACTTCTTCCAGCTCTTTCTCTGCGACTTCCACGGCTTCTTCCAGATCCGGGTAGAAGTTGCTTATGACGGTCTTCCACTGTACTTTTCCTTCCGCCACCTTGTCAAGCAACCCCTCCATGTTGGCGGTAAAATTCACATCCACAATACTCTCGAATGACTTCCGCATCATATTGTTGACGACCTCTCCAAGCTCCGTGAGGTAGAGATTCTTATTTTCTTTGGCTACATAACGTCTGGCAATGATCGTGGAGATCGTCGGAGCATACGTACTCGGCCGGCCAATGCCCAACTCTTCCAGGGCCTTCACAAGAGACGCCTCAGTATAGTGAGCCGGAGGCTGCGTAAAATGCTGCCGGCTGTCAAAAGACTCTTTGGTAAGCTCTGATTCTTTGGTAAGACCGTTCAGCAGCACATTGCTCTGTGTCTTTTCCTCGTCGGCCTGCACATATACCTGGCGAAAACCTTCAAAAAGGATTTTAGAAGCAGCCACAGTAAACCGGTATTTTCCGGCATCGATCTTCACGGATGTCGTCTCATATTTGGCAGGCTTCATCCTGCTGGCAGTAAACCGCTTCCAGATCAGCTGATACAGCCTGAACTGGTCTCTTGTGAGGGATTCTTTTACCATGGCCGGCGTCCTTGCGATATCCGTCGGGCGGATCGCCTCGTGCGCATCCTGCACATTTTTCCCTCCGTCCTTTTTTTTCTCCGTATCCTCCACGAATTCCGGTCCGTAAACCTCCTCGATATACATCTTGGCCGCTTCCATGGCCTCATCGGAAATACGGGTAGAGTCGGTACGCAGGTAGGTAATGATACCAATTGTTCCCTGTCCTTTGATATCCACCCCTTCATATAGCTGCTGCGCAATCCGCATCGTCTTCTGAGTCGCAAAATTCAGAACTTTGGATGCTTCCTGCTGAAGGGTACTTGTTGTAAACGGAACCGGAGCTTTCTGGCTTCTCTCTCCTTTTTTCACTTCGGCCACCTGGAAAGTCTCATTTTCCAGTTCACTGATAATCTGATTTTTTTCCTCTTCGGATCGAATCGTCATCTTCTCTTTTTCCGTACCATAAAATTTGGCTGTCAGGGGTTTTCTTTCTCCCTTTACTTTCAAAAGCACATCCAAAGACCAGTATTCTTCCGGGATAAATGCATCGATCTCCTCCTCCCGGTCTGCAATGATACGAAGCGCCACGGACTGCACCCTTCCTGCACTCAATCCCCTTTTTACTTTTTTCCAGAGAAGCGGACTGATCTTGTAGCCGATCACTCTGTCAAGGGCTCTTCTCGCCTGCTGGGCATCAACCAGATTCATGTCGATCTCCCTGGCATTTTTAATGGACTCTTTGACTGCTTTTTTTGTGATCTCATTGAAGCTGATCCGGTATACTTTTTTCCCTTCGAGTTTCAGCGCCTTTGTCAAATGCCAGGAGATCGCTTCACCCTCCCGGTCGGGGTCAGTTGCCAAATAGATCTTATCTGCTTTTTTTACTTCTTTTCTGAGTTCCGCAAGAATCTCTCCTTTTCCGCGGATCGTGATGTACTTTGGCTCAAAATCATGTTCTACATCAATACCAAGCTGACTTTTCGGGAAATCACGTACATGCCCCTGAGATGCCATGACAACGTAGCTGCTGCCAAGGAATTTCTTGATCGTCTTCACTTTTGCAGGGGATTCCACGATTACCAGATAACGTGCCATAATCTTATTCCTCCATCCAACTTCAAATATTACTTCAATCGGATATAATAATTCTTCGAAATTTCCTGCACCCACCCTGCCAGTTCCATCTGAAGCAGTATTTCCATGGTTTTTCCTCTCGAAAATCCACTTTCTTCCTCCAGCTCAGAAAGGCTCTTGGGATACAAACAAAGCAAACTATACAACAATTTTTCCGGACTTTCAAGCTTTATTTCATTTTCTTCGGAATTTTTCACATTTTGAAATACTTTTTTCTGCATTTCATACGGGAGATCCAAAAGCAGTTCTTCCGGGGAAAGAAGGATGCCGGCTCCCTGCCTGATCAGTCGGTTGCATCCTTTGCTCAGCACACTTGTGACCGGGCCTGGAAGCGCGTACACGTCTTTTCCCTGCTCCAGAGCAAAATCGGCTGTGATCAGAGAACCGCTGCGTTCTTTCGCTTCCATGACGAGAACTATGTCCGACAGCCCGCTGATAATTCGGTTTCTAGGAGGAAAATTCCATGCCAGAGGAGGTGTCCCCGGCGGGTACTCCGACAGGATTCCCCCGGTTTTCTTAAGTGCTTCGTAAAGGCCACGGTTCTCTCTTGGATAACATACGTCCGCTCCGCATCCAAGTACAGCGACAGCGGTGCAGGATCCGTCCAGTGCCCCACGGATTCCTTCTCCGTCCACACCCCGGGCCATTCCACTGATTATATATATGCCGGATGCAGACAAGTTTTTCCCGAATTCATAAGCCATTTTGAGACCGTATGGACTTGCGCTCCTGGCTCCTACAATGGCCGCTGTGCCTTTTGGAAACCGAAAACAGTCCGGCCCCATTCCAAACAACGCGTACGGAGGATCTGGAATTTGTCTTAGTCTTTCGGGGTACTCCGCAGAAAAGTAAGTCACGATGCGCATCCCATTTTTTCTCGCTTTTTCCCACTCCCTCTTTCTTGCATCCATCACTCCCTTTCTTTGATTTTCCCGCAAGTTCTCACACTCTTTCTCCGTCAGTAGCATGCAGGACTTGTATCCTGTTTCTTCTATATAAAACAGCTCTTTCTCTGTCCCAAACATCTCCCTCAGTTTTCTCTTCTGGGAAGATGTAATTCCTTTAACACATGCTAACCAGTATTCGTAAAACTCATTTTCTCTACACATCACGAACCCCTCCCCAAAGTTTGCTGTTTATATAGCGGTAGCTGATGGCCTCTGCCAAATGCTCGCTTTTGATCCGTTCACTCATTTCCATATCTGCGATAGTCCTTGCTACTTTCAGGATTTTGTGACAGCTTCTCGCCGTCAGTCCCATACGTTCAAATGCCTTTTCAAGCAGTCCCCTTTCTTTTCTCTCCAGCTCACAGAACTGCTTGATTTTGCCGGACGGAATCTCTGCGTTTGTGGTAATCTTTGTGCCCTTATAGCGCATATTCTGTATGTTTCTCGTCTGTATGACGCGCTCACGGATCTGCGCCGATGTCTCCTCCTTTTCTTGGGAATTCAGCTCCTGAAAGGTCACGCGCGGGGCCTCCATGCAGATATCGATACGGTCAAGCAGCGGCTGGCTGACACGTCCAAGATATCGATGTATCTCTCCTGGCGTACAGCTGCATTTCTCATAGTCCGGATAATAGCCGCAGGGACACGGGTTCATAGCCGCTGTCAGAATCACATTGGCCGGGAAAATATAATTTCTTCTCTTTCTTACGATGTGGACTTCTTTTGTCTCCAATGGTTCCCTGAGTGCCTCCAGAACAGGCTTCTGAAATTCCGTCAGTTCGTCCAGAAAAAGCACACCTCTGTTGGCAAGGCTGATTTCCCCAGGTACCGGGTAGAGTCCGCCTCCCACAAGTGCCGCCCTCGTGATCGTATGGTGGACTTCCCGAAATGGCGGGATGGTAATCATAGGACACTCCTCCCGGAGCAAACCGGCCACACTATACACCCCTGTTGTCTCCAGCATTTCTTCTTCTGTTAGCCTCGGCAGTATCGTCGCCATTCTCTGTGCAGCCATCGTTTTTCCTGATCCGGGTGCCCCGATATAAAGAATATTGTGTCCTCCGGAAGCCGCAATCTCAGCAGCTCTTTTTACCGCTCTTTGCCCACACATTTCAGAAAAATCTTTTTCATGATCTTCTCTTACGTTTATGTTCCTATTTCTTCTCGATCCAGATGAAAGTTTTCCGGAATTCAGGTAATCCCACACTTCTCCAAGCGTAGAGACACCGCAGACTTTGATCCCCTCTACCATTCCCCCTTCCGCCTCGTTCTCCTTTGGAACAATGCAGAGCCGATATCCCTTTTTCCGCGCTTCCGCAACAATAGGAAGAATTCCGTTTACTTTCCGCACGGAAGCATTCAATCCAAGTTCTCCTATGAACAAAGCATCCTCCGTCCTCGTGTCTGCAAAAATTCCCGCCGAAACAGCGAGGGCCACCGCGATGGGCAGGTCAAAAGACGCTCCTCTTTTCCTGATATCCGCCGGGGACAGATTTACTACCATTTTCTGAGGCTGCATTTTAATCCCCGTATGTCGGATCGCTGTCCTTACACGTTCCCCTGCTTCCTTTACTTCCGAAGAAAGGTATCCTACCATATGAAACAGCGGAAGACCATTGCTTGTATCCGCCTCCACGCGAACCTCACACACATTCAGACCGTCAATGACGGCAGACTTTACCATTGCAAAACCCATATTTTCTTTTCTGATCCACATGAAATGATACGGACGAAATATCCGTATATGTACCGGAATGGTACTAGAATTTCCTGTTTCTATCCTAAACGTTCTCTCTTACCATGTCAATTCTTATTTTGGAAAAGCACAAAGAATTCTGTCCACTCATAGACTATTATCAAACATGTTGAGAGGTGCCTGTCTTGAAATCATTTCCACAACCCCTCACGGCCGACGAAGAACGCGAGTATCTGCAGAAATATACAGAGGGAGACCTGGAAGCAAAACACATCCTCATCGAACATAATCTGCGCCTTGTGGCACATGTTGTCAAAAAATATCAGCATCTGTCCGAAGACTCCGAAGATCTGATCTCCATCGGCACGATCGGACTCATCAAGGCAGTGATGACGTTCAATCCAGACAAAGGGGTCCGTCTTGCCACTTACGCTGCCCGATGCATCGAAAATGAACTGCTTATGCTTCTGCGTTCCCGCAAAAAAGCCTCAGGAGAAGTCTCCTTGTACGAACCGATCGGAACAGACAAGGAGGGGAATGAAATCCGCCTGTACGATATTATGGAGTCGCCGGAAGAAGACTTCGATATCCAGATTGCCCTTCAGGATGACATCCTGAAACTTTATCAAAAAGTCGAATCCGATCTTTCCAGTCGAGAACGTCTTGTTCTTCGGATGCGCTACGGACTTTACAATGAGGAAATCCGAACACAGCGTGAAATTGCAAAAGAACTTGGCATCTCCCGATCTTATGTCTCCAGAATAGAAAAAAGTGCTATAGAAAAACTACGCACTTTTTTTTCTTCTGATATTTGATTTGCTATATCCGCACATGCTGCGCCGGATGGAGATTTTCTGCATCCACTACTCTTCCTTTCGTCTGAGCAGATCGTACTTTTCTGCACTTTCATCCAGTTTAACCCAAAGGATCTGCTTTGGATGCGGCGCGCTCTCCTGAGCGTTTCCTTCTTCATCCCAAATTCCCTGTACTGTGGCAAGGATATCTCTTCCGTCCGGCTTCATGATTTCGATCTGTTCCCCTACCGAAAACTTATTTCTCTGCTCCAGACGGATCCTGCCGTCTTTTTCTTCCTCCACAATGCCAAGGTACGTATAATTTTTCAGATACGTGTTATTGTCATAAATCTGTGCCTCTTCATTTGGCTTTCCGAAGAAAAAGCCGGTTGTAAATTTCCGGTACGTACAATTGGCAATTTGTTCCCGGTACCAGTCCATATTTTCTTCATACAGTTTTGGATCTTTCAGGCAGTCATCGATGGCCTTGCGGTATGTTCTGGCCACAGTAGCCACATAAAGTGCCGTCTTCATCCTCCCTTCAATCTTAAAGCTGTCGATTCCCGCATCCAGCATTTCCGGGATATGCTCAATCATGCACAAGTCTTTTGAGTTAAAAATGTAAGTCCCTCTTTCATTTTCAAAAACCGGCATATATTCTCCCGGCCTCGTCTCCTCCACGATGGAATATTTCCATCTGCACGGATGAGTGCAGGCTCCATGATTTGCATCCCTGCCTGTAAAATAGTTGCTCAAAAGACATCTTCCCGAGTAAGAAATACACATGGCGCCATGAATAAATGTCTCAATCTCCAAATCATCCGGGATATGTTCCCGAATCTCCCGGATCTCCGCAAGGGATAATTCTCTGGCGGTTACAACTCGTTCCGCTCCTTGTCTGTACCAGAACATATAGGTGCCGTAATTCGTATTGTTTGCCTGAGTGCTGATATGTCTCGGAATTTCCGGGCACACCTCTTTTGCGATATCAAAAATACCCGGATCTGCAATGATAAGCGCATCCGGCTTTAGTCCCCGCAGCTCCTGAAAATACGCTCTGACTCCCTGCAGGTCTTCATTGTGGGCGAGGATATTGGCCGTGACATAGACTTTGACTCCACGTTCGTGGGCAAACTCAATTCCCTCTTTCATTTCTTCCATCGAGAAATTCTTTGCTTTCGCTCTGAGGCCGAACGCCTCCCCGCCGATATACACGGCATCCGCTCCGAAAACGACTGCTGTCTTCAGTACTTCCAGGCTGCTGGCCGGTATCATCAATTCTGGGTTACGCATCTTGTTTTCTCTCCTTTTTTATGCTGACTGCCGCACCGTCTCCGATTGGGACGATGGAGGTAACAATCCGATCATCATGCTTTAATAAATACAGATATTCCCTCATGCGGCTGTGTATCGTTCGTTTTCTTCTCTCTACTGCAAAGCGGGACTCCATGATATCTCCGTCCTGAAGCACATTGTCTGAAACAAGAAGTCCGCCATCCTCAAGAAGGCGCATTGCCTCCCGAAAATAGTGGATGTACTGCGCCTTTGCGGCATCCATAAAGATAAAATCGTACGTTCCGTCAAGCTTACACAAAACTTCCGCTGCGTCCCCTTCCAGAAGAGTAATCTTGTTTTCCTTTCCTGCTCTGCGGAAATTTTCCCTGGCTGTCGGAATCCGTTTGTCATAATTTTCTATTGTTGTGACAGTGCAGTCCTCTCCCGCCGCTTCACTCATCAAGATGGCAGAAAAGCCCACTGCCGTTCCAATCTCCAGAATCCGTTTTGGTTTTTTCAAAAGCAAAAGCACTTGTAAAAAGCTTTGCATTTCCTTTCTGATAATGGGAACCCGCTCTCTAAGTGCTTCCTGCTCGATCTCTTCCAATATTTCACTGTTTCTGGTTTCCAGAGAATGGATATATTCTACCATACGCTTATCTACTATCATTCTCTTTCCACTTTCTGTAATCTTATACTTCCACGTCCATGATGATCGGAAGGATCATCGGTCTTCTCTTTGTCCGCTTCCAGATAAATTCGTTCATTGTGTCACGAATTACCAGTTTAATCTTGCTCCAGTCTGTATTTCTGCTGGCAAGGCACCCTTCCAACGCTACATTCAGCACTTCTTTGGCCTCTTCCATCAATCCTTCAGATTCTCGCACATAGACAAATCCTCTGGACACAATATCCGGCCCTGCCAAAAGCTGATTACTTCCCTTCTCCAACGTCAGGACAACGATAAGAATGCCGTCTTCCGCCAGATGCTGCCGGTCACGGAGTACAATATTTCCGACATCTCCCACTCCAAGGCCGTCCACAAGAATCGCTCCTGTCTGTACATGTCCTGCGATCTTCGCCCCATTGTCATCCAATTCCAATACGTCTCCCGCCTGAAGAATAAAAATATTTTCCTTCGGGATACCAAGGGATTCCGCAATCCCTGCATTTGCTTTCATATGTCGGTATTCCCCGTGTACCGGGATGGCATATTTCGGTTTTACGAGAGAATAGATCAGTTTCAATTCTTCCTGGCAAGCATGTCCGGAAACATGAGCATCCTGGAAAATGACATTTGCGCCTTTTGCAGAAAGTTCATTGATGACTCTGGAAACTGACTTTTCGTTCCCCGGTATCGGATTGGAGCTGAAAATAACAGTATCGCCAGGCATGATCGTCACTTTTTTGTGGATATCTGCGGCCATCCTTGAAAGTGCGGCCATGGATTCACCCTGACTCCCTGTCGTGATGAGTACAGTTTTTTCTGGAGGATAATTTTTCAGTTTGTCGATATCGATCAATGTGTTTTTCGGTATATCAAGATATCCAAGCTCTGCAGCCGTAGAAATGATGTTGACCATACTGCGGCCTTCTACTACGACTTTCCTTCCATACTTATAAGCTGAGTTGATGATCTGCTGCACACGATCTACATTTGATGCAAATGTTGCAATAATAATCCTCGTGTTGGAATGTTCTGCAAAAATATGGTCAAATGTGCGCCCTACCGTCCGCTCAGACTGCGTAAATCCGGCACGCTCTGCATTTGTACTGTCCGACATCAATGCCAGCACTCCCTTTTTCCCGATCTCCGCAAATCTCTGCAGATCGATAGCATCGCCAAACACCGGTGTATAATCCACCTTGAAGTCCCCCGTGTGGATGACAACCCCTGCCGGGGAATAAATGGCAAGAGCCGATGCATCCTGGATACTGTGGTTTGTCTTGATGAATTCGATCCGGAATTTCCCAAGATTGATGGACTGTCCATGCCGAACCACTTTTCGTTTCGTACAGCGCATCAGATTGTGTTCTTTCAATTTATTTTCAATGATCCCCATCGTAAGCTTTGTAGTGTAGATTGGGAGGTTCATCTGTTTCAGCACGTACGGGAGAGCACCGATATGGTCCTCATGTCCATGAGTGATGACAAACCCTTTTACTTTTGATATATTATCTCTCAAATATGTGATGTCCGGTATAACAAGGTCGATTCCCAGCATGTCGTCCTCCGGAAACGCAAGACCGCAGTCCACCACAATAATACTGTCTTCGTATTCAAAGGCAGTAATATTCATTCCAATCTGCTCCAGTCCGCCGATTGGAATGATACGCAATTTTGAATTGTTCTTTTTTTTCAATTCTGCACCTCCATTAATTTATTTTCCGTTCTCTTATTCTCGACTGGTATAAAAATCCGTCCGCTGGAAATTACATTTCGATGCCTACATCTTCCAGAAGCTCTTCGAACACTTTTGAGACAGCCATAAGTTCCACTTCATCCTCCACGATCTCATACAGGCTCTCTTCGTCCGTCCCTTCTTTTTCTTTTAAAATCAGGCATTGGGCATCCCCTTCCTCGGAATCCGTCACAAGAATATAGGACGCTCCTCCAATCCTGGTCTGTTCCAGCACATAAAACGCCGTCGGCTCCGCAGAATCGTTCGGCATAAACATAATCTTTTCCATTCTAAACTCCTCTCATACCAATGGAATCCAGATATCCCTGCAGTATAAATACTGCCGCAATTTTATCTATATACTGTTTCCTGTTTTCCCTGCGAACATTGGTTTCTATAAGTACGCGCTCAGCGGAAACGGTCGTCAGTCTTTCGTCCCACAATTCAACCAAAAGCCCTGTTCGCCTCTCCAGCATCTCTTTAAACTCCAGCGTCTTCTCGGCGCGCTCTCCAACATCATTGTTCATATGTTTTGGAAAACCAAGAACAATTTTTTCCACTTTATATTCTTCAATCAGTTCTTCGATCCTCGCCAAGGTCTGGCGAAGTTTATTTTCCTGCTTTCTCGTTATCGTCTCAATACCCTGGGCAGTGAGACCCAGAGGGTCGCAAATTGCCACTCCCACGGTCTTCGCCCCAAAGTCCAATCCCATTATTCTCATGGTGTATCTTACTCCCAGCCGTTATGCTTGATATATGATTTCAGCATCTCTTCGACCAGCTCATCTCTTTCCAGCTTCATCACAAGACTTCTCGCTCCGTTATGGCTTGTGATATAGGTAGGGTCACCAGACATAATATACCCAACCATCTGGTTAACCGGATTATACCCTTTTTCACGCAATGCCTTGTACACGATCTCAAGAATGTCCTTGGCCTGAATCTGCGGCCCAGATTCCACCCGGAAAAATTGTGTGTTTGATAAATCTTTCATCGCTGCGACCTCCAATACTACTATTCTATTCTAATATAATCCGGCTTAAAATTCAATCCATAAATTGAGAATCGTTCTGAATGACTATATTTATAATCTGATTCTCCAGCGATTTGTCTGATTCTATCGCAATTTTTACATACTCTTTTGTGTGTCCTGTCTGGTAGATTTTTCCGTCTTTCTCAACAGGTTCCTCCATCAGCACTTCCACTTCTTGGCCGATCATTTTCTCCTCAAATGCACGTTTCTTTTGTTTGCTCATTTGCAAAAGCACCGCACTTCTCTCTGACTTAACCTGCTCATCTACTTGATCTGGCATGTCAGCCGCGATCGTCCCGCTCCTCTTAGAGTATTTAAACACATGGGTTTCATAGAAATTCACTTTGTCAATAAACTGTCTTGTCGTCTCAAACTCTTCCGCTGTCTCTCCGGGGAAACCTACAATCACATCTGTTGTGATGGCTGGATGTTCGAAATACTTCCTGAGAATCATACATTTTTCATAATACTCGGCGCTTGTGTAATGTCGGTTCATTCTTTTTAATGTCTCATCACATCCGCTCTGCATGGACAGATGAAAGTGCGGACAGATCTTTGGAAGCGCCGCAATACCTTTTGCAAACGTTTCCGTGATAATACGCGGCTCCAGAGAACTTAGTCGAATCCTTTTAATCCCTTCCACTTCGTGGATCCTTTGTATTAGATACAGGAGGTCTTTCTTTTCTCCATCCATTTCAACCCACTTGTCAAAATTCATCTTTGAATCAATAAAATCCATTCCATAAGAACTTACATGAATGCCTGTCAGGATGACTTCCTTATATCCGGCTTCTGCAAGTCTCTTTACTTCTTTGACGATCTCTTCCGGATTTCTGCTCCGTATCCTTCCTCTCACGTGAGGGATGATGCAGTAAGTGCAGAACTGATTGCATCCATCTTGTACTTTGATATACGCCCTTGTGTGTTCCCCGGCAGAATCGATATAAAGCTCCTCGAATTCGTCGGTGTGATTGATGTCTATTACGTCTTTCACTTCCTGCTTGTCCAAATGTGCCTTAAGAAGTTTCAGAAGATTTTTTTTCTGATTATTTCCGATCAAGATATCGATTCCCTCGATTTCCTGACCTTTTGCCTCCTGAGCCTGGACATAGCATCCTGCTGCCACTATGACAGCATCCGGATTTAGTTTCCTTGCCCTGTGGAGCATCTGCCGCGATTTCCGGTCTGCCATGTTTGTCACTGTACACGTGTTGATCACGTAAACATCTGCTTTTTCGTGAAAAGGTACGATTTCATACCCGTCTTCCTCCAAAAGCCGCTGCATTGCCTCTGTCTCATAGCCATTGACCTTACATCCCAGATTGTGTAACGCTGCTTTTTTCATCTATAGTATCATCCTTTTCCAAATTTTCCAAATAATATATCAAATATGACCAAATTTCTTGTGAATTCTTTGGCAGTTTGTTTCTTGACTTTTTGGCTCTCCTATCTTAAGATATCCATATAAACAGAAAAAGAGAGGAGTGTTTCCAATGAAAACAGTACAGATTTCATTAAACTCAATTGACAAAGTAAAATCATTTGTAAACGAAATTACAAAATTCGATTATGATTTCGATTTAGTTTCTGGCAGATACGTAATCGATGCAAAGTCTATCATGGGTATCTTCAGCCTGGATTTATCTAAACCGATCGATTTAAACATCCACACAGATGCAGGTGTAGATGAAGTTTTAGAGGTTTTAAAACCTTATCTTGTTTAATCAAAGCAAATGATTTGAAATGGAATCCCCCACGCAAACCGCGGGGGATTTTTTCTTTCCATTTTATTCTGCAATGATCACTTCCACACTGTTTACCGCCTCTTCAAACAGCCTGTCGATGTCCTCAGACAGCCTCTGCTCTGAACGTTTGATCACATCCAGCTTCGGTTTTGTAACTGGATGCTTGGCTACAAAGATCGTACAGCAGTCTTCAAACGGCTGTATGGACGTCTCGTACGTATCGATCTTTTCAGAGATATCTACGATCTCCTGCTTGTCAAATCCGATCAGCGGACGAAATACTGGCAGATGACATACTTCATTTGTCACAAGAAGACTTTGCATCGTCTGGCTGGCCACCTGTCCGATGCTTTCCCCCGTGATCAGTCCCAGACAGCCGCTCTGGTCTGCAAAATATTCTGCGATCTTCATCATGTACCGGCGCATGATGATCGTCAGCTCGTCGTGCGGGCACTTATCGTAGATAGCAAGCTGAATGTCTGTGAAATTCACGACATTCAGACGGATCGGCCCTGTATACTTTGCCAGTTTCTTGGCAAGATCCACAACTTTCTGCTTTGCCCTCTCACTTGTGTACGGCGGTGCATGGAAGTAGGTCGCTTCCAGCCCGACCCCTCTTTTTGCAACCATATAACCTGCCACCGGACTGTCAATCCCTCCTGAAAGCAGAAGCATGGCCTTTCCGTTCGTACCGATCGGCATGCCTCCCGGACCCGGAATAATCTGGGAATAGATATACACTTCTTCCCTGATTTCCACATTCAGAAGCACATCCGGATTGTGGACATCCACACGGATCTCTGGAAATGCATCCAGGATCGCTTCCCCAAGGCCGCAGTTTATTTCCATGGAATTGACCGGGTAGGTCTTCTTCGCACGCCTTGATTCTACTTTAAATGTGATATTCTTATCCGGGTATGCCTCATCCATATAAGCCACCACATCTTTTTTCAGTTCTTCATATTCTTTTACTTCTGTCCTCACTACCGGGCAGATGCCGACAATACCAAACACCCTTTTCAGGCTTTCCACAGCTTCATCATAGTCATAATATCCTTCACAGTCTACGTAAATACGTCCCTGGCATTTGTGTACGTGGAAAGATCCCTCCACATCCCGCAAGGAGTGACGGATCTGGCGCACAAGAGCGTCTTCAAACATATAACGGTTTTTCCCCTTGATTCCGATCTCCCCGTATTTTATCAAAAAAGTCTGAAATGTCATTTTTTTCTCCTTTATCTATCTTCGTCTGTATCTTCTAAGCATCGGTACACAATTATATAATGTTTTCAGAACATAGTCAATTTCTTCTTCCGTTGTAAATTCTGACATGCTGAAACGAAGAGTTGCATCCAGGTACTCTCTCTCCACGCCAATTCCTCTGAGCACCCCGCTGATGCCCGGATGGTTGGATGCACACGCCGATCCGGAAGAAACATAGATGCCTCTTTCTTCCAGGGCATGCAAAAGTACTTCGCTGCGGACGCCCCCGATCCCTGCACTCACAATATGGGGTGCGCTGTTATCATCCACATACCCGTGGATCTTAACATGATCGATCTTGCGGATCCCGTCCACAAAACGTGCTTTCAGTCTTCTCATCCGCTCTGTCTTTTCTTCCAAATTTGTGTAGATCATTCTGGAGGCCAGCGCAAATCCAGCAATGCCAGGTACATTTTCTGTCCCGGAACGAATATTTTTTTGCTGTTCGCCTCCAAAGATGATAGGATGGACCCGTACTTTTTCGTTGATGTAAAGAGCACCTACCCCTTTCGGCCCGTGGATCTTATGACTGCTTACAGTCAGCAGATCAATTCCTTCCCTCTTCGGATAGATACGATATTTTCCAAATCCCTGTACGGCATCCGAATGAAAAATGATATCCCTGTTGTAAGATTTTACGATAGCAGACGCCTCTTTTATCGGTTCCAGGGCTCCCATCTCATTGTTCACATACATGACAGAAACGAGGATCGTCTCTTTGCAAAGCGCGTCCCGGATTGCATCAAGACTGATCCTTCCATTTCTGTCTACAGGAAGGTAGGTTACCTGAAACCCTTCTTCTTCCTCCAGATAACGCATTGTGTTTAAGATCGCCGGATGCTCTATGGAGGAAGTGATCAGATGGTTTCCCCTCCTCTTGCAGGCTCTGGCTGTACCGATCAGTGCCAGATTGTCGCTCTCTGTACCGCCGGAAGTAAAATAGATTTCTTTTTCCTGCACTTTCAGAAGCTTCGCAAACGTCTCTTTAGCATTTCTTATATATTGCTCCGCTTCCATTCCCTTTCTGTGGAGCGAAGATGGATTGCCGTAATCTTCGCACATAACTTTGCGCACTAATTCCCCTACCTCATCGTACGCTTTCGTTGTCGCCGAATTGTCCAAATATACTTCCATGAAAAAAATTCCCTTCTGCCTTTTCTATTACCATATGACATGTTTCTTCAAATGGTCACTTTCCCCTATTCTTCCAGGAGATACATCAAGATGGACAGCACTGTGATCCCTGCCGTCTCCGTCCTAAGAATCCTTTTTCCAAGAGTAAGCGGATGAGCATTGGCACATGTGATCGCCGCCTCCACTTCCTCTTTCTCGAATCCGCCTTCCGGCCCGATAAAAATACCTACAGACATCCCTTTTTTGATACCGGAAAGGATCTTTCTCGTCTCCTCCATCCCTTCGGCCAGCTCATACGGAATCAGGACAAGATCCAGATCTTTTGCATAAGCAAGCGCATCCGCAAAACGAATCGGATTCTCCACTTGCGGGATCACTCCTCTCCCCGCTTGTTTCGCCGCGCTTTCCGAGATGGACTGCCATCTCTGCGTCTTTTTCCCGGCTTTTTTCTCATCCAACTTGACTACGGCTCGTTTTGTCTCTACCGGAACGATTTTGTTCACACCAAGTTCCACAGTCTTCTGCACGATCCACTCCATCTTATCGCTCTTTGGAAGCCCCTGAAATAAAATGATACGTACCGGAAGTTCTGTATCCGTCTCTTTTCTTTCCACAATCTTTGCTCGCACCTGCTGCCCATCCATGGAGTCAATCTCACACAAATATTTCTGATTGTTACCGTCGCTGATCTCTATCCTTTCTCCCTTTCTCATCCGGAGGACATTGCGGATGTGATTCACGTCCGTCCCTTCAATGCGGATATATGTTTCCTCCACTTGTTCCGGGGTCACGAAAAAATGCTGCATATTTGTCTCTCCTGCCTTTACTGCGGCTTTCTCGCTGTCACGCAGACCCATTCTCCTTGGTAGGTCACATCGAGAAGTTCAAGTCCCGCCTCTTTTACTGCTTTTTTTACCGTCTCTTCCTTGTTGTCAATAATACCGCTTGTGATGTAGACAGCTCCCGGCTTCATCTGATGGACAACAACCGGTGTAAGAGGTACCAGGACATCTGCCAAGATATTTGCTACTACGATATCGTACTTTTCATATCCTACCTTATCCTGCACGGCTTTATCATCGATGATATTTCCTATCATGACTTCATACTGTTCTTTTTGTATTCCGTTGCCTTCCATATTTTCATGGGTTGCCTCGATGGCACATGGATCCAAATCTGTCCCGACAGAATGTCCGGCCCCAAATTTCAGTGCCAGCATGCCAAGAATTCCGCTTCCGCATCCCACATCCAAAATCTCACTTCCCGCTGTAACGTATTTCTTCAACTGCCGGATACAAAGCTGTGTCGTCTCATGCATCCCTGTACCAAAAGCTGTGCCCGGATCAATGTGGATGATCATTTTCCCTTCATCTTCCGGCTTTACCTTTTCCCAAGACGGAATGATCAGAATGTCATCGACATAAAACTGATGGAAATATTTTTTCCAATTGTTGACCCAGTCCACGTCTTCTGTCTCCGATTCTTCGATGGTGCATGTTCCAAGGTCAAGGAATTCTCTCATCTCGTCAAGTTCCTGCTTTACGCCTGCAAGGATCCCCTCTTTGTCCGCCCCTTCTTCCAGATAAAAGCTGATGTAGGCGACACCGTCGTCCTTCCCGGTTACCGGAAGGATATCTACAAACATCTGCTCCTTTTCTTTTTCCGTAAGCGGGATCTTATCTTCGATTTCGACTCCCTCTACACCCAGATCAGCGAGCATGCTGCTTACAATGTCTTCTGCCTCCGTTGTCGTCTGCAGTCTGAATTTATTCCATTTCATCCGTATTGTTTCTCCTTTTCTTTTCTATTTCCAACGTGCCAAGCCGTTCCTCCAGTGTCAGGTACGCCTGCAGGATGATGGCCGCATGATCCGATGCTGTTCCACATGCATCCAGTATCTCCCATGTTCTTTCCCGTATCAGATCCCCTTTGCTCCGCATCCGCACGACAGGCTGCATGTGGATGTCAAATTCCTCATTCTCCAAAAAGAGCGTAAACAGAGCTGCCTCATCCTCTTCCTTTTTCTTCTGTACCGCAATACGAAACCACGCCGCCTCCTTTGCGTCATCTCCGGCACAAACGGTAATATCCTGTTCCCGTACTACAGACATATAGGCGGAAGTGATAACCCGGGCGCGCGGATCTCGTTTCACATCCCCGAAAGCTCCGATCTGCTCTGCTCGAATACCTTTGACTCCAGTCTCTTCATACAATTCTCTCTTGGCAGCATCTTCGAGATTTTCTCTGAGATTTACGAATCCGCCTGGCATAGCCCAGGTCCCGATGCTCGGATGATTTTTCCTCTTGATAAGAAGTACCTTCATCTGATCCATTCTGCTGGCCATCTCCCCGCTGTAGGAAAAAACAACCATGTCCACGGTGCTGCACGGGTTCCTATATTTATATGGGTCGTATTTCTCCAGAAATTCTTCCAGAGTCTCCCCCGCTTCATTTTTACTGCCGTCTCCGAGAAACGGTTCAATCTCATCAAAAAATGCAGGCATCGTTTTTCCTCTTTCTTCTACAGGCTATATACTATTTACATCCTTCTCCGACCATCATATCAATGATCTCTACATTTGTTTCTTTCATTCCGTCTTTTCCAAGCCGCCCGATATTGCGGATCGTTTCATCCACGCCCTTTGTCACAATTCCATCCCCGGCGTAAAACTGCTGGCCGCATTTGTACATATTGTAACCAAGGATTCCCGCTTCCACAGAAGAAGCGATCTTGGCAGCGCAGGACGCTTTTGCTCCGTCACACACAATTCCAGAGACAATGGCAAGGGCATTGACTACCGTATGCGCGATATCCTCAAATGTCCCACCGTACAAATACGCGATCCCGGCACCAGCTGCCGCACCGGCGCAGACAGCTCCGCAGTATGCGGACAATCTTCCGATCCCTGTCTTCTGGTGGATTGCTACAAGGTTCGAGAGCGTCAGTGCGCGGTAAAGTTTCTCCTCGCCCGACTCCAATTCCTTTGCGTATTCAATAACCGGAAGAGAACAGGTCATCCCCTGGTTGCCGCTTCCGGAGTTGATGATAACCGGAAGTTCGCAGCCGTTCATTCTTGCATCAGAACCTGCCGCCGCCATAGCCTTTGCGCGGACACGGATATTATCCCCCTCCATCTTCAGAAGGACGCTTCCGATATTTGCGCCGTAATCCCCTTTCAGCCCTTCCTGCGCGATTGCTGTGTTGTATCTGATCTGGCGGCCGATCACTTCTCTTACGTCTTCGATATCTACCGTGTTGGCAAAGTCAAAAATGTCTCTCATGTTCAGAAGGCTTCTGTCTGTAAGCCCTTCCTCTTTTTCTCCTTCCACTTCCACTTCGTAGAGAACCTTCCCATCCTTTTCGATGAGAACGATATTTGTATGATAGTTTGCGATACGGACTTTCGCGTAAGATTCTCCTTTATACACAGTCACTATGATTTCAAATGTGATTCCGTGGTCTACGTATTCCACTGAGATGTCCGTATTTTTCAGGAAATCCTTCATCTCCTGGATCTCTTCCTTCGTTACCTGAGCAATGACTTCCAGCTCTTTCTCCGGCTTTCCGGCGATAATCCCCGCTGTGGCAGCTGCCGGGATTCCCTTTAAGTGATCTGTATTCGGAACAATCACTGATTTCACATTTTTGATAATACTTCCGCTTGCTCCGATCACAACTTTGTCCGGCACTGCCCCCAGCACTTCCCGCGCTTTTGCGGCCGCATATGCAAGGGCGATCGGTTCTGTACATCCCATGGCCGGCACAAGCTCTTCCTTCAAAATCTGTACATATGCCCCGTACTTTTCATCATTTTTTCTCATCGTATATCCTCTCCTTACCTTTTTTCAGCGGAACATACCCGCTATTCTTTCCCCAACAAATAATCGATAAACTGCTGCGCTGTGCGCCCGGATTTGCCGCCGTGGGTCATCTCCCACTTGTTTGCCTGTAAAAGCAGCTCCTCCTCAGGCATATCAATCCCGTTCCTCCTTGCCAGTTCCAGGACAATATTCTGAAATTCCTTTTTCCCAGGTCCCACAAAGAAAATAGATACTCCAAACCTTGCCACAAGAGAAAGTTTTTCCTGAACCGTGTCGGATGCGTGAAGGTCGTCCCTTCTGCCCTCTTTATCGCTCCACTGTTCTCTCACGAGATGTCTGCGGTTCGATGTGGCATAAATCAATACGTTTTCCGGCTTTCTCTCCAGTCCTCCTTCGATGACTGCTTTCAGATACTTATATTCAATCTCGAACTCTTCAAATGACAGGTCATCCATATAAATAATGAAACGGTAATTCCGGCTCTTGATCTGGGCAATCACGTCATTCAGATCCTGGAACTGATGTTTATATACTTCTATCATCCGGAGCCCTTGATCATAGTACTGATTCAGGATTGCCTTGATGGAGGAAGATTTTCCTGTCCCCGCATCACCAAACAGAAGGCAGTTATTTGCTCTTCTTCTGTTTACAAACGCTTCTGTATTTTCCGTAAGTTTCTGCTTCGGGATTTCATACCCTACCAGATCATCCAGCTTCACATGTGCAATCTTGGTAATAGGGACGATCCTGGCTCCTTTCTCTGTATGCTCGATACGAAATGCCTTGTGAAGTCCAAACTTACCCACACCGAACTCTTTATAAAACTGGGTCATGACATCCTTAAATTGTTCTTTTGTTTCTGTCTTTCCGAGATGGCAGGCCAGTTCGCAGATCCGATCCCGTACTCTTCGATTGTATACATGTCCATCCTGCTTCGTCCCTGCATAGTCAAGGATCATACCGACTGCAGAGACGCCAAGCTTCTTCTCCATATCCCTCAAGTCATAGTCAAACAATTCTTTCATGATAGAGAAATCGTGGAGAGCCACATCATTTATGCTACCTTCTACCTGACCGCGCATTTCGCAGGCTGTACTGTACGCATTTTCGTCATTTACCAGCAAAAAAGTCAGATAAGTATGCCACAGATTTCCTTCTAGTCCATGACTTTCCGAAAGCTCGAGGATCTCATTGATACATTCAAAATACAGACCTCTTAAATCCTCCGGATTGTAAAAATCGCTTCCGGCATGTTCCATCAAAAAAGTCATATCATCCAGTATCCTGCCGTACTCCATATTCCGGTACAGCATCAGTTCATTTGTCCGCATCTTTCTTTCCTCTTTTCCGATCTTTCTAATAGTTTCCGAGTATTTTCAAGCTTTTTGCCTCTTCCCTTAATCCACGGATGGCATTCTTGACTGCACCGTCCGCAAGGTTGCCTTCAAAATCCACAAAAAATCTGTATTCCCAAGGTCTGTCTTCCACTGGTCTTGACTCAATCTTTGTCATATTCAGATCGTTGTATATGAAATGTGAGAGCATCTGATATAATGAACCGCTCTGATGCGGAAGCTCAAAACAAATGCTGATCTTACGTGCCTCTTTGCAGAATATTTTCTGGTTAGTCACAATGATAAAACGAGTCGAATTGCAGCTGCTGTCATTGACTCTCTCTCTCAGAATCTCCAGGCCGTATACCTCGGCTGCGTAGGCACTGCAGATGGCTGCATGTGTCGGGTCATTTTCCTCGACAACCGTTCTTGCCGCGACAGCAGTATTCGGCACACTGATTTTCTCCATCCCTGCATGGCCATACAGATACTTTTCACACTGCATCAGCCCCTGCGGATGAGAATAAACTTTCATGATTTGCTCTTCCTTGCTCCCCGGAAGCCCGGCCAGCACGTGATTGACCGGCAGTACAGTCTCCCCTACGATATAGTTTTCAAACTCCACAAGGAGATCATAGACTTCGTTGACTGCCCCCGCTGAAGAATTTTCGATAGGGAGAACCGCAAAATCTGCCGCTCCATCTTCGATTGCTTCCATAGCTTCTCTCCATGTGTGCACATGGTATCCTCGCACGTCTTTCCCAAAATACTGCTTCATGGCAGCCTGGCTGTATGCCCCTTCCACACCTTGAAATACAATCCTAACATTTTCTGTGTCCAGTCTGTCAGTCTCAATAAATGGAAGCTTTCCGAGGACTCCATTTTCAGAGAGTTTCTGATACTGAAGCTTTCTGCTCACGGACATCAACAAAGCAAACAACTCCTGCACACCTTTTTTGTATTCCGGATTCTCAACCTGTTTTGCAGCAGCTGCCAGCTTCTGCTGTTCTCTTGTCCGGTCGTATACTTTCCTTCCATTTTGTATCTTAAAATCAGCAACTTCGCCGCACACCTTCATCCTCTGCTCATACAGACGGATAATCTGTGCATCGATCTCATCCAGTTCGTTACGTAATTCCTCTAACGCTGCCATCAGTCCACTCCTTTTTTCAAACTAATGTCGGTACGCACGGGACACTACGCCTTATGTGTCAGATCCTACTGTCCCCTGTATACCGACTCTTTTTAGTATTATAATATATTTCAGGGAGAAAATCCAGATTGCCTGTTGAAAACCAGACTATTTTATTATATGATTAGTAGAGCTAGGAAGCAAGGAGGATGTTTTATGAGACATTTAATGAGCCCGTTGGACTTTTCTGTAGAAGAGCTGGATCAGCTTTTGGATCTTGCCAATGATATTGAAAAGAACCCGGCGAAATATGCACATGCCTGTGCAGGAAAAAAATTAGCAACATTGTTTTATGAGCCAAGTACCCGTACCAGATTAAGTCATGAAGCTGCAATGCTGAATCTGGGTGGAAGTGTTCTTGGCTTTTCTTCTGCAGAGTCGAGCTCCGCAGCAAAAGGCGAAAGTGTGGCCGATACGATCCGTACCGTCTCCTGCTACGCCGATATTGCCGCAATGCGCCATCCAAAGGAAGGTTCCACGATGGTTGCTGCCGCTCACTCCAGTATACCGATCATCAACGCGGGGGATGGAGGACATCAGCATCCGACCCAAACGCTCACAGACCTTTTGACGATCCGCTCTTTAAAAGGACGTCTTGACCATCTCACAATCGGTCTGTGCGGGGATCTGAAATTCGGGCGTACAGTGCACTCTCTCATCCAGGCACTTGTCCGTTATGAAAATATCGAATTTGTTCTGATCTCCCCGGAAGAACTTCGTCTTCCAAGCTATATCCGGCACGATGTTCTGAAGCGCAACAATATCCCGTACAAAGAAGTCGTCCGCATGGAAGAAGCTCTCCCGGATCTGGATATCCTGTATATGACACGTGTCCAAAAAGAACGTTTCTTCAACGAGGAAGACTACGTGCGCATGAAAGATTTCTACATCCTGGACAAAGCGAAAATGGAACTTGCAAACAAAGATATGCTTGTCCTGCACCCACTGCCGCGTGTCAATGAAATCTCTGTGGAAGTAGATGATGACCCACGCGCCGTGTATTTTAAACAGGCTAAATACGGCGTCTACGTGCGTATGGCGCTGATCCTGACACTTCTTAATATCTCTGTAGAAGACTGATCTGGTTTTATAGCAAATATAAGAAAGGAAACAATTATGGTAAAAAACACATTAAATATAGGACGCATCTCCGAGGGATTTGTCCTGGACCATATCCAGGCCGGAAAAAGTATGGATATTTATAAATATCTTCGCCTGGACAAGCTTGACTGCTGTGTTGCCATCATCAAAAATGCCCGCAGCAATAAGATGGGGAAAAAGGATATCATCAAGATTGAATGTCCGCTTGAAATGATCGATCTCGATATTCTTGGCTTTATTGATCATAATATTACGATCAACATTATAGAAAATGAAACCGTTGTAAGAAAGAAAGCACTTACTCTTCCAAAAGAGATCCGTAATGTCATCCGCTGCAAAAATCCACGCTGCATTACGTCTATCGAGCAGGAGCTGGATCATGTCTTTATTCTCACGGATCCGGAGAGAGAAGAATACCGCTGCAAATACTGCGAAGAAAAGTATCAGAGAAAATAGTTGAATGAAAGACGGCACAGTCCAGATGGATTGTGCCGTCTCTTGTTTATTCTGTCATGAGATATGCGCATACATAGATGCCAGCATTGTCACGATCTCTTCGTCCGTAAATTTACTGCTGTCAATGCAGAGATCATACTGTTCCATATCATCCCACTTCTTGTCTGTATAATAATTGTAAAATATTCTTCTTTGTTTATCCATCTTCTTTATCAGCGCACGCGCTGTCTTCTCATCTGTCTTCGCACGTTCCACGACTGTCTCTATTCGTTTTTCCAGAGGTGCATAGATATAAACACTTCTGCATTGTCCTTCCAATATATCATTTGCACATCTTCCAACGATGACACAATCTTCTTTCTGCGCTATTTCCTGGATAACCTCTTTCTCTGCGGCAAACAGCACGTCGTTTAGTGGGTCATGACGATATTTTGGTTCCATCTGATACTGGTCATCCACCGGATACCGCCAGGAACTTGCCCTCGTCTCATCGATCTTTACAAGTTCCTCATATGGAATATCTATCCCTCTTTTTTCACTTGCCAGGAGAATCAACTCTTTGTCATAAAAATGAATTCCAAGTTCCTGGGCCAGTTTTCTCCCTATCCGCCGTCCATTGCTTCCGTACATACGGTTGATGGTAATAATGCGTTTACTCATATACTTGCACCTCCTCTGGTTTTCATATCAAAAGCCGTAGATCTCTACCTGTATTTTATCATTTTTTCAATCAAAAAGGAACCTGAATACAGATTTTTCTGTACTGGTTCCCAAAACATCTGTTTCTTCTCTTTCTATCAGATGGCATGAGCAGGACGGTAAGCCGGGTTATGTCTCGAACAGTCATCTATCTAGACCCCATGTCGCCACGGGGTTCCATCAACCCACCTAAAACACGACGGGCCGCCGTATCGTTTTCATTCGGTCTTTCTTCGGATGGGGTTTACATGTGCCCTCCCTGTTACCAGAAAGGCGGTAGTCTCTTACACTGCCTTTCCACCCTTACCGCATAAGCGGCGGTTTATTTCTGTTGCACTATCCTTGGAGTCGCCTCCACCGGACGTTATCCGGCATCCTGCCCTGTGAAGCCCGGACTTTCCTCGTCTGCTCCCTTTCGGGACTTGCATCCGCGACTGTTTGTCCTACTTATGCCTGTAATACCATACCATATCCATGTCTAAATGGCAAGCCCTTCATCAACAATCCGATCATTTCCATCTGCAGCAGTTGTGGCAAGCGTGTCGCAGCGCTCATTCTGCGGGTGCCCATCGTGTCCCTTTACCCAGATAAAAGTGACGTGATGGTTTTCTTTTGCCGCAAGAAGTCTCTTCCAGAGATCCGTATTTTTAACCGGTTCATTCTTTCCTCGTTTCCAGTTTTTTTTGATCCAGCTTTCTATCCAGTGCTGGTTGAATGCGTTGACAACATACTGTGAATCAGAATAAACCTCCACCTCACACGGCCGATTCAGCGCTTCCAGTCCGGCAATGACAGCCATAAGTTCCATCCGGTTATTTGTCGTCTTTACATAACCCTGAGAAATCTCCTTCGTGTGCAGTTCCCCTTTTCTATCTGTATATTCCAGAATCACGCCGTATCCTCCCGGTCCGTCCGGGTTGCCCCTTGCCGCACCATCCGTATATATTTTTACAAGCATATATGTTCCTCCTTTTCATCGCTTTTCCACTGTATCATCTCACGTACTTCCCTGACTTTTCTATGATCTTCCCCATTTCCGGTAATTCCGATCACAATGTCTTCCTTTCTCACGACAGATGGAAAGAAGAAATCACAGTCGGAAGCATCGGAGGCATTATTGACTGGAATCCCCCGTTTTCTACAGAGACGGGCAATCATCGCATTTACTTCCGGTTTGTCAGTTGCCGCAAAGACCATGAACATACTTTTTTCCAGATCCGTCTCTTCAAACTGCTTCTTTTTATAATGAACTTGTCCTGTCTTGATCCATGTCCGAAATTGCTCTTCGACACTCCCAGGTATCTTCGGAGCAATGACTTGGATCTTCGCTCCGAAGGACAAAAGAACCTGGATCCGCCGCTTCGCGACAGATCCGGCCCCGAAAAAAAGAATCTGTCTGTCATCGAGACGGATAAAAACAGGAAATCTGGGATATCTTTCTCTCACTTTATTTTCTCCTCTTCATTCACGGCGCTGTTTCTTCCCGGACAGGGGCCGCCGTTTTGATCTGACAGCCCCATTATACCACACCCGCTGCTCTAAAGTTTATCTTTTTTATACTGTCAGATAATGATGCAGACAATTCCCCCGTTGCTGTCGTTTACAATCTTCTGCATTGTATCCTGAAGTTTAACCTGGCATTCGTCGTTGATCATCGTGATCTTGTTTTTCATTCCATCCATGACAAGTTCCTCTATGGACTTTCCGAAGATATTCGTCTTCCACACGCCCTCTTCGCTCTCTTTTGCTTCTTTGATATAGCGGATAACATCTTGAGCCTGCTGTTCATTTCCCACGATCGGTGCGATCTCTGTTTCAATATTGGCTCGTATCATATGGATGGATGGCGCTTCGGAATGGATCTTTACCCCGTATTTGTTTCCCTGCCGGATGATCTCTGGTTCAGCCATCCGGATTTCCTCTTTGATCGGACTTACGACTCCATACCCTTTCATCTTGACACTGTCCATAGCGTCTTTCACATGGGTGTACTCTGTCCGGAGTCCGGACATCTCCTTCATGGATTTTAAAAGTTCATACTCATTGCGGATCTGTGTTCCTGTCATTTCGCTGAGCATTTCATAATAAAATTTTTCATAAACCCGTATCTCGATTTTTACACATCCTGTATCCATCTCAATCTTCTCCACTCGGACGGACTCTATGTACGTAAGTTCCGATTTCGGAATGCCGCCTACAAAATCTCTGATTTCTGTTCGTTCCTCCATCATTCTCCGGATTTCTCCGATTAACTCAGCCTTGATCTTATGTTCTCTCGGAAGCATTTCCACCCATTTGGGAATGTAGAATTCCAGCTCCGATACCGGGAATTCAAAAAGGATCTCCTCCATCATCTGATGGATATCCTCCTCTTTCAGCTGCTCGCAGTTCACAGGAAGGACTGTTACTTCAAACTTATTCCGTATCTCTTCTGCAGTCTCCATCGCTTCCTTTCCATAAGGGCGGGAGGAGTTAACAAGCACGAGGAATGGTTTCCCGATCTCTTTTAGCTCCCTTATCGTCTTCTCCTCCGGATCGCGATATGACTCCCTTGGGATTTCTCCGATGGTTCCGTCCGTTGTGACGACAATCCCGATGGTGGCATGGTCGTGAATGACCTTTCTTGTTCCAATCCCCGCCGCTTTCGTGAACGGGATTTCGTAGTCGAACCACGGTGTTTTTACTTTTCGTTCTTCCCCATCCTCGATATGCCCTTTCGCCCCTTCCGTCATATATCCGACACAGTCGATGAGACGTACCTTTACCTTCACATCATCCGACAGAACAAGATCAGCCGCCTCTTTCGGAATAAATTTGGGCTCTGTTGTCATAATTGTCTTCCCAGACGAGGACTGTGGAAGCTCATCCATCGTTCGCGCCTTTTGATTCTCATCTTCCATATGCGGGATCACAAGAAGATCCATAAATCGTTTGATAAAAGTAGATTTCCCGGTACGGACAGGCCCTACCACTCCAAGATAGATTTCCCCGTTTGTTCTTGCCTGCATATCATGATAAAGCTGAAAACTTTCCATAATAAAATTACCCCCTTGTAATGCTGATACAAGTGTATGCATACAAGAGGGCTTTTAGACCTTGGAATCATCTACTCATTTTCCCAAGGAAGTTCACTGTGTTCTGTTTTTCTGTCCCGAAGCATTAGCTCTTTTACCGCTTCCCCCGGGTCTTTGCCGTCAAAAAGCACCGCGTTTACCTGCTCTACGATCGGCATGGACACCTCGTACTTTTTCGCAAGGGCCATAGCAGCCTTGGCAGAATAGACTCCTTCCACAACCATCTTTACTTCAGCCATGGCTTCCTCCATCGTCATCCCTTTTCCGATGAGATAGCCTGCCTTACGGTTTCGGCTGTGAACGCTTGCACAGGTCACGATCAGGTCTCCTATTCCTGTAAGCCCTGTAAATGTCTGGATCTTTCCACCCATCTTTACCCCGAGTCTCGAGATCTCTGCGATCCCTCTTGTGATCAGCGCTGCCTTGGTGTTATCTCCGTAACCAAGCCCGTCGGCAGTTCCTGCTGCCAGTGCGATGACATTCTTCAGAGAACCGCCAAGCTCAATTCCCAGGATATCCGGACTTGTGTAAACACGGAACACTTCACTCATGAATACCTGCTGCAGATATTCTGCTGTCTTTTTCGTCCTCGCACCTACAACGCAGGTAGTCGGAAGCCCTCTTCCCACTTCTTCCGCGTGGCTTGGGCCTGAAAGGACAGCCACATCCGCCTGCGGCACTTCCTCTTCGATTTGCTGACTCAGCGTCATGAGCGTCGTCTCCTCGATTCCTTTTGCCACATTGACGAGAATCTGACCTTCTGCTACATATGGCCTCATCTTTCGTGCGGTTTCTCTCGTAAACGGAGAAGGAACTGCCAGCACAACGAAATCTTTATCTTTGACTCCTTCTTCCATCACATTCGTAAAACAGATACTGTCCTGGAGCTTTACGCCCGGAAGCTTGCTTTTATGTTCTCTTTCTCTGTCAAGCTCTTTTACTTCTTTCTCATCAATGGACCATACAGTCACATCATTTCCGTTGTTTGTCAAAAGCCAGGCAATCGCTGTACCCCAGCTTCCAGCTCCCATAATACCAACTTTTGCCATACCATGCCTCCTATTTTTTCTTTCCGAAGCTGATTTTATTTTCCGTCCCGTTCAAAAGCCGGCCAATGTTGGCACGGTGTTTCCAGATGGCCATCAAAGCCAGAAAGCCCGCCACAACATACATCTCATAGAGGGGCGCTCCTTCCATGCCATAGTCTCCGATCTGCCCTCTTATTACCACGCCTGCAAAGAAAATGATCACGACCGCGATCGAACCGACGGATACATATTTTGTTGCTGCTACTATTGTAACAAATACAGCAAGCGCAATCAAGCAAATCCAGATATTCGTGGTAGCTGCAAGGAGCCCTGCCATAGCAGCGATCCCTTTTCCGCCTTTGAATTTCATATAAAATGGGAAATTATGTCCAAGCACAGCTCCCAATCCGGCATACATGGAAAGGAGCGGGAGAATGTCTCCTTTGGTATTTCCAAAAATCAGACGGGCGATAAGCACTGCAAAAATGCATTTGAAGCAGTCTCCAAAAAATGTAACGGCTCCTGCTTTTATCCCGAGTGTGCGAAGCGCGTTCGTCGATCCGGCATTGCCGCTTCCCATCTTTCTGATATCTACGTGGTGCAATTTTCCATATATGTAGCCTGTCTGAAACAGCCCAAAAATATATCCGATTCCAATGCAAATCAACCGTTCCATCTTACTGCTCCTTCTCCTTGCGCTCCCGGATAAAAAATTTCAGCGATGTCCCCTTAAATCCGAATGCTTCCCGGATCTTATTTTCCAGATATCTTGTATAAGAAAAATGCATCAATTCTTTATCATTGACAAAGATCACAAAAGTAGGCGGTTTTACGGAAACCTGGGTAATATAGTAAAGTTTCAGACGCTTTCCTTTGTCTGAAGGCGGCTGCTGCATTGCAACCGCTTCTGTCATAATCTCATTAAGTACACCTGTTGCAATGCGGAGTGTCTGATTCTCGATTACCATATCAATCATATCAAAAAGCTTCGGCAGCCTCTGTCCGGTCTTTGCGGACACATACATAATCTCAGCATACGGCATATAGGAAAGAACCGTTCGGATCTTCTTTTCGTACTCCCGCATTGTTTTGTCGTTTTTCTCGATGGCATCCCATTTATTGACAACAATAATGATACCTTTTCCTCTCTCATGGGCGATTCCTGCAATCTTGGCATCCTGCTCTGTCACGCCTTCCACTGCATCGATGACCATGAGAACTACATCCGCCCGTTCCACAGCAGTAACTGTACGAATAATGCTGTATCGTTCCAGTTCTTCTTTTATCTTGTTCTTTCTGCGAAGTCCCGCTGTATCGATGAATACATACTCTTTTCCATTATGGACAATGTTCGTATCAATAGCATCCCTTGTTGTCCCGGCAATATCCGAAACAATCACACGGTTTTCTCCCAATAATTTATTTACTATTGACGACTTCCCTACATTTGGTTTTCCGACGATAGCGATCCTCGGTCTGTCATCTTCTTCCTCTTCCTCTTTGTCCTCCGGAAAATAGGAAATAACCGTGTCCAGAAGATCCCCGATCCCAAGCCTTGATGCGGCGGATACCGGCGTCGGATCTCCGATCCCCAAATTGTAAAATTCGTAGACATCCGGCATGAATTTATGAAAATTGTCCACTTTATTTACTGCCAGGATGACCGGTTTTCTGGCGCGTCTGAGCATGTCTGCCACTTTGGAATCCGCATCCACAAGCCCCTGTCGGACATCCGTGATAAAAATGATAACATCCGCCGTATCTATGGCGATCTGTGCCTGTTCCCTCATCTGGGAAAGGATGATGTCACTGCTCTCCGGTTCAATACCCCCTGTGTCTATGAGGGTAAATTCTCTGTCAAGCCAGGAAACATCCGCGTAGATACGGTCTCTTGTCACACCCGGTGTATCTTTTACAATAGAAATCATTTCGCCGGCCAGAACATTAAATAAGGTAGATTTACCTACGTTCGGTCTGCCGACTATTGCAACTACTGGTTTACTCATGTTTTCTCTCCTTTATGATCGAATCGATAAAATCCTGTCCGCTTGATTTTACAATATCTGTCTTCACTTGTAAAGCATCTTCTAATTCCTGTACTGTCACATCATCCAGAAATACCGGTTCGCCGCTTCTTAACATATTGCAAGGCAAGAGCAGCCTCTCCCCAAGTTCCTGTCCCTTAAGCTGACTGATCAGATCCTGACCT
Source organism: Sellimonas sp. (assembly GCF_047234585.1). Lineage (NCBI taxonomy): Bacteria > Bacillati > Bacillota > Clostridia > Lachnospirales > Lachnospiraceae > Sellimonas > Sellimonas sp. The sequence goes on from NZ_JBKSWG010000004.1 coordinate 86,014, forward strand.
GTGATCAACCCTGACACTGTGATCCGCTCTCCGAAAAAGTCATTTCGGATTTTGTAGAGGTGTACTTTCAGATTCGGGCACTTTTCTTTCATCTTTTCCAGAAATTCTTTCAGGTAGTCATATGCAAGCACTCCGGTCGCCATGGAGATGTGGATCGTTCTGTCTATAGGTTCCAGGTTCTCAAACGCCTCCTGGAACTCATCTTTCAAAAGACGTATCATCCCCACCCCATTTTCCAGCTGAAGATACCCGTCATACCGTTCCGCCTCAGGCACTTCATAACCTGCCAGGATATACCACTCATCACCTGCATGGATAAAATGATATCCATATTTCTTATAAAGCTTTTCCTGCCAGCGGTGGATTACCTCCAGCACTTCGCGCGCATCTTCCCTGGTAAACGGCTCAAGAGGATAAAGGCCGTCCCGGTATTTGCTCAATCCTACCGGAACGACCGACACGCTCTGAAGATTCGGAATATACCCGGAGAGATCACTCAGACTTCTCTCCAGCTCTTCCCCATCATTGAGCCCTTTGCACAGGACGATCTGCCCATTCATTGTTATCCCGCCCTCGTAAAGTCTGTCTACTTTCCGGAGAGCTTCCCCGGCGAACCGGTTGTGGAGCATCTTACAGCGAAGCTTGGGGTTTGTCGTGTGGAACGAGATATTGATCGGCTCCAGATGATACCGGATGATCCTGTCAATATCATGGTCGCTCATATTTGTAAGAGTAATGTAATTCCCCTGAAGAAAGGAAAGCCTGGAATCATCATCTTTAAAGTAAAGTGTCTCCCTCATCCCTTTCGGCATCTGATCGATAAAACAGAAGACACAGTGATTCCGGCAAGAACGGTATTCATCCATCAACCCCTGTTCAAATGTGATCCCAAGATCCTCCTCATACTCTTTTTCGATCTCCAGCTCCCACTCTTCGCCGTCCGGTTTTTGGATCAGGACGACCAGGTATTCATCATTGACGTAGTAGTGATAATCAAATACATCCTCTATCTCATTGTCATTGATGGAAATCAGCTTGTCGCCTTTTTCGATACCCATCTCCCAGGCAATGCTTCCTTCCTCCACTGACGCTACAATATGTTCATGCTTTTTTGGCATCTGTCTCATGCTCATGCTTGTTTTTCTCCTGTTCTGCTTTCTTTCCTGTTTTCTATCATACTAAATTCCCTCTGAAAATGCAATTTTTTCGTTCCCTTTCTTGCCATCCCTCTAAAAAAATGGTATAAATTAGGGTAGCGTTAGCCTTTGCAAACGTAAAAAGAACCAAAATCTGGAAATACAAACGATATAGGAGACCAATAATGCCAAATATTCAATTACTGGAACAGGCTCTGCCTGTTGCCCCACTGAAAATCGCTGCTTTAAAAAGCTGCGAAAAAATGGGAGAGAAAGTCAATGACTACATTGTGCAGTTCCGTAAGGAATCCCTGAACAAATATGTAGACTCTGCACTTTTTTCTACTTATATGCAGGAAAACTATCTTGTAAAACACAGCTGTCCTCGGTTTGGCTCCGGGGAGGCAAAGGGTATTTTAAACGAGACGATCCGCGGAAAAGACCTGTTTGTGATGGTTGATATCTGCAATTATAGTCTGACTTACTCTGTAAACGGACATCTCAATCATATGTCGCCGGATGATCACTATCAGGATCTGAAACGTATTATTTCCGCTGCTACTGGAAAAGCCAGACGGATCAACGTTATCATGCCGTTTCTCTATGAAAGCCGCCAGCATAAACGCACGAAACGCGAATCTCTGGACTGTGCCCTTGCTCTGGAGGAACTGGTCGATATGGGTGTCTCCAATATCATCACATTCGACGCCCATGACCCACGTGTCCAGAATGCGATTCCATTAAAAGGATTTGACAATTTCAATCCGCCGTATCAGTTTATGAAGGCTCTTTTAAAAGCAGAACCTGAGCTTCAGACTGACAAGGAACATCTGATGATCGTAAGCCCGGACGAAGGAGCTATGCACCGTGCTGTGTATTTTTCCAATGTTCTTGGCGTAGACATGGGAATGTTCTATAAACGCCGCGATTATTCCACGATCATCAACGGAAAGAATCCGATTGTTGCCCATGAATTCCTTGGCGATGACGTGAAAGGAAAGACTGTTATCATCGTGGACGATATGATCGCATCCGGAGAAAGTATGCTGGATGTTGCACGGCAGATCAAAGACCGCGGCGCATCCCGTGTGTTTGTCTGTACAACCTTCGGCCTTTTCACAGAAGGGTTCCAAAAATTTGACGATTACTATAATACCGGCTATATCGATCGTCTGATCACAACAAACCTTACTTATCTTCCGCCGGAAATTTATGAAAAACCATATTTTGTGGAAGCGGATATGAGCAAATTTCTTGCCATTATCATCGACTCCCTGAATCACGATATCTCCATCAGTTCGGTTCTGAATCCTACGGACAAGCTTCACGCTCTCCTGGATAAGCACCGCTTAAAAAAAATAGGATAAGAGCCTTGTGCTCTTATCCTTTTTTGAATCATACAGTTATATCGTCTTCAAAAAACGTAACATCTGTCGGAAAAATAAAACTTTCTCCCATTTTTTTGATCAGAATAATCCGCAGACGATCGTTAAGATTTTTCTTGTCCAGCATCATCGCAGCTTTCAACTCTTTCATCTTTACCCCGGCGCTGATCGGAAGACCATAGGATTTCAGCACTTCTCTGAGTTCTTCTGCTGTCCCTTCTTCTGTCATTCCCTTCTCCTCGGCAATCCTCGTAATCTGGTACATTCCAACTGCCACTGCCTCTCCGTGACTTTCTCTTTCATAGGCAAATTTCTGTTCCACAGCGTGTCCCAATGTATGTCCGAAATTCAAAAGCATCCTTTCCCCGGTGTCATATTGATCCTCCTCAACTATCTGTCGTTTGATATCCACACAACGGGCTATCACTCCCGTAAGCTCCTCTCCAAGCCCTTCAAACGACCTTGCCTTTTTCAGTATATCGAAGAGTCCTCTGTCTTTTATGCAGCCGTACTTGATGACTTCCCCCATCCCATCGTTGATATAACGTTTCGGAAGTGTCGAAAGGACGTCTGGATCGATGAGAACGAGCTTCGGCTGATAGAAAGCCCCTACGAGGTTTTTTCCTTCTTTCAGATCAACCGCCACCTTCCCTCCGACGGAAGAATCCACCTGAGCCAAAAGAGATGTAGGAATCTGTATGAAGGGAATCCCTCGCAGATAGGTCGCAGCTGCGAATCCAGCCATATCTCCTACCACTCCCCCTCCGAGCGCTACGATGAGATCGCTCCTGGAAAGTTTTGCCTGCAGAAGCTTTCCATAGATCTCCGGCAGGATCGCCATACTCTTTGATGCTTCTCCATGAGGGACAACCGCTTCGTAACATTCCCACTTTGTCTGAAGTTGCTCTTTCAGAACTTCTCCGTAATATCCATACACACGATCGTCTGAAATGATCATGATCTTCTTCCCGTGGAATACTTCTGCGATCAGATCCGCAGCCCTTCTCAAAACGCCTCTCTCAATAAAAATCTCATAACTCTTCTCCCCCAGATTTACATTCAATTTCATGTCCCTTCCCGCCTTTACTTCTTTCCTTGGAATATTTACCACTCTTTTCCTACTGCCGCTGCAATCTTAGAAAGCTGCTTTAAAAGGTCTGCATATTTTGTCGGTTTTAAAGATTGTCCGCCATCACACAGTGCCAGCTCCGGATTATTGTGAACTTCGATCATCAAACCGTCCGCTCCTGCTGCCACAGCTGCTTTTGCCATGGAATCCACAAGCCACCATTTTCCTCCTGCATGACTTGGATCGATGATGACCGGAAGATGTGTCATTCTTCTCAAAACCGGGATCGCCTGAAGATCCAACGTGTTTCTTGTATATGTTTCGAATGTACGGACCCCTCGTTCGCAGAGAATGACATTCTCATTTCCCGAAGCCATGATGTACTCGGCTGACATAACCCATTCTTCGTATGTGGCATTCAGTCCCCTCTTAAGGAGGATTGGTCTTTTTGTCTGTCCAAGCTGTTTCAGAAGATCAAAATTCTGCATATTTCTTGCACCAATTTGGATAAGATCCACTTTTTCATCAAAAATTTCAAGATATTCCGCCGACATCAGTTCCGTCACAATCGGAAGTCCTGTTTCTTCCTTTGCTTTACACAAAAGATCCAGTCCTTCCAAGCCCAGTCCCTGGAAAGAGTACGGGCTCGTACGCGGTTTGAATGCGCCTCCGCGAAGGAGATTTGCTCCTGCTGCCTTTACAGCCCGCGCCACTTCGATCACTTGCTCTTCCGTCTCAACAGAACACGGACCGGCAATCATTGCCATATGTCCGCCGCCCACTTTCACTCCTGACACATCCACTGTCGAGTCTTCCGGGTGGAACGCTCTGTTTGCCAGCTTATATGGTTCCTGGACATGCATGACCTTATCTACACTCCTGTCCACTTCAAACAATCTCGGGTCGATACGCACCGTGTCCCCGATACACCCGATGATCGTCATCTCTTCTCCCCTTACAACATGGGCTTCGAGACCTTTCCCTTCTACCATCTTTACTACCCGGTTCAGGTCCTCTTCTGCGGTTCTTGGCTTCAATACAATAATCATGATCTGTTCCTCCTGTTCTTTCTCCTGCATCGAAAATATCAAAACGGAATTTAAAAGGACTTTCCTGTGGAATAAAAAAAGTCCTCTGGAAAACTCCAGAGGACGATCAATACCGTGGTTCCACCTCAATTCACAGCCATCTCTCGATGACTGCCTCAACAGGTACTCTCACAAAAAGATATACCTTTGCAGATAACGGCTGCTGCCGGAAATGCCTACTAGCCTGCGCATTCAGCACTCTACTCCAAGACGAATTCAGCAACACTTCTCGTATCCCATTCCACCAATCCGGGACTCTCTGTGACTTTCCATGATGCCTACTACTTCTTTTCACTGTATTTTCAAAGCAGATTCATTTTTAAGTTGTTTTTATCTTACTTCACGACAATCTGTTTGTCAACACTTTTTCTATCTATAGAATTGAAAATATTTTCCGCCATTTTGCATCGTTTCTCCTCTCGCCTGTGCAAGTTCTGATACCGTAACAAGCTGGAACCCCCGTCTCTGAAGATCCGGTATGAGTCTGAGCGCCGCGTCGATGCTGGAAGAATGGATGTCGTGCATCAGTATGATATCCCCGTCTTTTACTTTAGAGAGAACAGCGTCCACTGTCTGCTGCATATCTTTTGTCTTCCAATCCTGCGTATCAATGGACCACATGATCATCGGCATTCCGACGTTTTCTTTGACAATGTCATTGACTGCTCCGTATGGTGGTCTCAGCAGAGTCGGCGGCTGCCCGCTCGCGTCTCTTACTGCCTCATTCGTATCTTTGATCTGCATTTTTACATGCTGTTCATCTAGGTTTGTCAGTTTTGCATGATCATAAGAGTGATTGCCAAGTTCGCAGTTTATTTCCGTCATCTTTTTGACAAACTGAGGATATTTTTTCGCGTTCTTACCGAGCATAAAAAAGGTCGCTCTGGCGTTATGCTTTTCCAACTGTTCCAGCAGTTCTCCCGTCCTTGGTCCCGGCCCATCATCAAATGTAAGGGCGATCATCGGCTTATCCGGATCTGCTCCGCCGGAAACCGACTTCAGTTTTCCGTCATCTGCAAAGATACACTCCTGCACTCCGACCTTTTTCTTTCCAGTCAGCATTTTGCCATCCGGATCAAAGTAATACCGATCCTCGCCGATGGTCTGCCAGCCTACGGCGGCACTGCCGTCATCTTTTAAGTAATATACTGCCTTTTTCGATTTGTGCCATCCGATCTTCATGCTGCCGTCTTTTTCAAAATAATATCGTGCTCCGCCGATAGTCTGCCAGCCTTTGGTCAGCTTGCCTTTCCCGTCAAAATAAAAGGTCTCTCCCTTAGACTTGATAAATTCATTTGCTGCATAAGTGCCGTCATTCTTTTTGAAGCGATCCTTGTCCCAGCTCCCGTAACTGTTTTTTACAGTTACCTCTCCGGTTTTTAATTCCAGCTTTACTTTTCCAAGCCATTCACTCTCCAGGGAATTCCTGAGATCACTGGAAAGCCGGATCTTGACCGGGAATGTCCCCTCCACCGTGCCGTCTGCACTGCACTCGATCTCGTACCCGTCTCCCCGATTCAGATCGTCTGCCAGATCCTGCACTGTATACTCCGCTTCCTTGCTCAGAAGCTTCGTTTTCTCTGTTTCTTTCACATGATCAGCGAACTTGGCCTTTGCCTTCAGTTCCGGGATCTGCCCATCCTGCATAATTTCTACAGAATCCGCGGTCAGACAAATGACTGTCTCATCTTTTCCTTCCGGCATGGACGGACCTCCGATCAGAATCATGACCAGCATACAAAGCAGCATGCAGGCCGCTCCTGCAACTATCAGTCTCAAATTCTGCCGTTTTCTTTTTCTCCCCTTCACGGCATTCTTTTCCGGTTTTATCCGGAAGTCATGTCTTCTTTTTTTCATTCGTATACACCCCACAAAAAAAGTACGATATTTCTACACGTAGAAGTATATCGTACTTTTTCTTCGGAAACAAGAAACTTTTCCTCTGACATCATGAGATGATCCGAACTTTCAGGACATCCCGTATCTTTTCGATGTCCTTTTCCATTCCTTCCAGATTTTCTGCATCCACGTCAATCATTGTGTATGCGTATTTCCCCCGGCTTTTATTTGTCAGATCGGCAATATTAAGGTCTCTTCCCGCGAGAATTGCGGTAAACTGTCCAATCATGTTTGGAACATTGTGATGCAGGATCGTGATCCTGGCATTGCTGCCCCGCTTTCCCATATCACAGTCCGGATAATTAACCGAATTTCGGATATTGCCATTTTCAAGGTATTCCCGGATTTCTTTTACAGCCATTTTGGCACAGTTTTCTTCCGACTCTTCCGTGGACGCCCCCAGATGAGGAATAACGATAACCCCATCTTTTCCCGCAGTCTGCGGGTTTGGAAAATCTGTCACATATTTTTTCAGTTTTCCGTTTTCCAATGCATCCATGACATCCTGTTCATCGACAAGAATGTCCCGTGCAAAATTTAAAAGGACAGCGCCGTCTTTCATCTTTTGAACGGCGTCCTTCCCGATCATTCCTTTTGTATTTTCCAAAGCCGGTACATGTACTGTGATGTAATCGCACTGGCTGTATATTTCATTCACATCTTTCACATGTCGGATATGCCGCGACAAACTCCATGCCGAATCAACAGACAAATACGGATCGTACCCGTACACTTCCATTCCGAGATGAAGAGCTGCATTGGCCACCAGCGCACCGATAGCACCAAGACCGATCACTCCAAGTCTCTTTCCCTCGATCTCACAGCCCGCAAACTCTTTTTTCTGCTTTTCCGCCCTTTTTGCCACATCTGTTTCCCCGGCGTGAGCCTTGACCCATTCAATTCCGCCCATAATGTCCCTTGAAGCCAGAAGCATCCCTGCAATGACAAGTTCCTTTACCCCGTTTGCATTGGCTCCGGGCGTATTAAACACAACGATCCCCCGTTCCGCACAAGCTTCCAGCGGGATATTATTGACGCCCGCTCCCGCTCTGGCGACAGCCTTCAGGCACAGAGGAAATTCCATCTCATGCATAGGCGCGCTTCTCACGAGGACAGCATCCGCGTACTCCATCGTCTCTTGTGCTTCATATGTTTCCGGAAAGATGTCCAGTCCGCTTTTTGAAATGGCATTCAAGCAATGATACTTATACATTCAGAATCTCCTTTTCATACTTTTTCATAAAGTCCACAAGTGTCTCCACACCTTCTCTTGGCATGGCATTGTATATACTTGCTCTCATTCCACCGACCGAACGATGTCCTTTCAGGTTGACAAGACCGGAGGCCTCGGCCTCCTGTATGAATCTGGCATCCAGATCTTTGTCCCCTGTCACGAACGGAACGTTCATGAGAGAGCGGTCTTTCTTCTTTACTGTCCCATGAAAAAGACTGCTGGAATCCAGGTAGTCATAGAGAATCTTTGCCTTCTCCTCATTGCGCTTTTTCATCTCTTCGAGTCCACCCAGATTCTTAAGCCAGCGGAATACTTTCCCGCAAATATAGATTCCATAAGCCGGCGGGGTATTGTAGAGAGAGCCCGCATCCGCGTGTGTTTTGTAGCGGAGCATCGTCGGTGTGCCTGGAAGGACTTCCTCTGTGATAAGGTCTTCCCTTATAATCACGATCGTCACTCCTGCAGGACCAATATTTTTCTGCGCTCCTCCGTAGAGTATTCCATATTTCGTCACATCTACAGGTTCAGACAGGAAGCAGGAAGAAACATCTGCAACGAGAGGTTTCCCCTTGGTATCCGGCAATGTCTTAAACTTTGTACCATAGATCGTATTGTTCTCACAGATATATACATAGTCCGCATCCTCCGAAATGGCGAGATTACTCAGATCGGGAATATAGGAGAATGTCTTGTCCTCGGAAGATGCCGCCACATTGGCTTTTCCATACTTCTGCGCCTCTTGCCAGGCTTTTTTTGCCCACTGTCCCGTAATGATATAGTCCGCCTTCTTGCGCCTCATAAGGTTCATCGGTATCATGGCAAACTGCGTGGATGCTCCGCCCTGCAAAAACAGGACTTTGTAATTATCCGGAATGGCAAGCAGATCCCTGAGATCCTGCTCAGCTGTCTGTATGATTCCGGCGAATGTTTTCGAACGATGGCTCATTTCCATAACAGACATTCCCGTCCCCCTGTAATCAAGCATCTCCGCCGCCGCTTCTTTTAAGACTTCTTCCGGCAATACGGCCGGACCAGCTGAAAAATTATATACTCTCTTCATTTTCCCTCCTGAATATCCGCCAAACATTCCCCATTCGCCCGGCTTTTATTTGATTTATTCTATTGCATCTTTTTCTTAAGATCCTCTTCGTCAAAAACTTTGTCTATAGCATCCCCAGGTGCAACCATCGGCCACACTTTGTCGTCACAATCGATCTGGCAATCAATGACAACCGGCTCGCCCAGACTTCTTGCTTTCTGAAATGCATCTTGGAATTCTTCTTTTGTTTGAGCGCGGAATGCTTTTGCCCCCATCGCTTCCGCCAGCTTTACAAAATCGACTTTATCATTGAGCACGGTTGCGGAATAACGCTGACCGTAAAACAGATTCTGCCACTGACGTACCATGCCAAGTACATGATTGTTGATCACAACCTGGATAATCGGAATCTGATGTCTCACTGCTGTGGCGATTTCATTCATATTCATACGGAAACATCCGTCCCCTGCAATATTGACTACACATTTGTCCGGGCGCCCCATCTTGGCTCCGAGAGACGCACCAAGACCATATCCCATTGTCCCAAGTCCGCCGGATGTAAGAAATGTACGCGGCTCTTTATATTTATAATACTGCGCCGCCCACATCTGGTGCTGACCGACTTCCGTGACAATAATAGCATCTCCTTCTGTCTGACGGTAAATCTCTTCCACAACAAACGGTCCTGTCAACACATCCGGATGGTATTTGAGCGGATATTTTTCTTTGTACGCTTCAATCGTCCGAATCCATTCCGCGTGATTCTGCTGGCTGATCATGGCATTCAGCTTTTTCAGCACGATACTGAGATCTCCGGTCACTCCGTGCGTAATAACAACGTTTTTGTTCATTTCTGCAGGATCAACGTCGATCTGCAGGATTTTAGCGTTTGACGCAAACTTGGAAGCATTTCCAGTTACACGGTCACTGAAACGAGCTCCAAGAACAACAAGCAGATCGCATTCACTTACACCGTGGTTGGCTGTCTTTGTACCATGCATTCCGAGCATTCCGGTATAATACGGATCCGTCCCCGGAAATGCCCCTTTTCCCATAAGAGAATCCGTAACCGGAGCATCTATCTTTTTGACGAATTCAAAAATTTCTTCGCTTGCGCCGGAAAGAACTGCTCCGCCTCCAATGAATATATAAGGTTTCTTTGCTTCCTGAATCATCGCTGCCGCAATTTTCAGGTCATTCTCGCACACATCCTCTTTTTTCTCAGGCGGCACGATCATCTTCGGCTCATATTCAGCCAGATTTGCCGTCACATCTTTCGGGATATCGATGAGAACCGGTCCTGGCCTTCCTCTTTTCGCAATGATAAATGCTCTCCGGATCGTTTTTGCCAGATCATTGACATCTTTTACGATATAATTGTGCTTTGTGATCGGCATCGTGATCCCTGCAATATCAATTTCCTGAAAACTGTCTTTTCCGAGCAGCGATACACCCACGTTGCACGTAATGGCAACCACTGGGATAGAGTCCATATATGCCGTGGCAATCCCCGTCACAAGGTTTGTTGCTCCGGGACCGCTTGTAGCAAAACAGACCCCCACTTTTCCGGTTGCTCTCGCATATCCGTCCGCAGCATGGGCTGCCCCCTGCTCATGGGATGTTAGAATATGTGTGATCTCATTTTTATGTTTATACAACGCATCATATACATTCAGGATCGCTCCGCCCGGATATCCAAAAACGGTATCCACGCCCTGCTCTTTTAAACATTCGATTACAATTTCTGCTCCTGTAAGCTGCATATGCTTTCTCCTTTACCGTTTATTTATATTCCGGGGACTGCAGAATTGCTCCCCTGTTGCCGCTGGTAACCATAGCTGCATAGCGGGCAAGATAACCTGTTGTTACCTTCGGAGGAACTGGTTTCCAGTTTGCTTTTCTCTGTTCCAGTTCTTCTTCCGGGACATCCAGTGTGATGGTAAGGCCAGGAATATCGATTTTGATGATATCCCCCTCTTCCACAAGCGCGATCGGGCCTCCCACTGCCGCTTCCGGGGATACATGTCCGATGGATGCCCCTCTGGACGCCCCTGAGAACCGTCCGTCTGTGATAAGCGCGACACTGGACCCAAGTCCCATGCCGGCAATGGCAGAGGTCGGATTCAGCATTTCCGGCATGCCTGGTCCGCCTTTCGGTCCTACATAACGGATCACTACCACATCGCCTGGGCGGATTTTTCCTCCTTTGATCGCCTCAATGGCATCTTCTTCGCATTCGAAGACTCTTGCCGGCCCCTCGTGTACCATCATCTCTTCCACTACAGCGGAACGCTTTACAACGCTTCCGTCCGGAGCAAGATTGCCTTTGAGAACCGCAAGGCCACCCGTTTCACTATATGGATGGTCGATCGGTCTTATGACTTCAGGATTTAAGTTTTCGCATCCAGCTATATTTTCTTTTACTGTCTTTCCTGTCACTGTCATACAGTCTGTGTGCAGAAGGCCTTTTTTGTCAAGCTCATTCATGACAGCATAGACGCCTCCCGCCTCGTTGAGATCCTCGATATATGTCGGTCCGGCCGGCGCCAGATGACAAAGATTCGGTGTCTTTTCACTGATTCCATTGGCAAAATCAATTTCGAAGTCCATGCCGATCTCGTGTGCGATAGCCGGAAGATGGAGCATGCTGTTTGTGGAACACCCGAGTGCCATATCGACAGTCAGTGCATTTAAAATAGCCTCTTTCGTCATGATATCTCTCGGACAGATATTCTTTCTCCAAAGCTCCATAACCTGCATTCCGGCATGCTTTGCCAGACGGATCCGTTCGGAGTAGACTGCTGGAATTGTTCCGTTTCCCCTAAGTCCCATACCGAGCACTTCTGTCAGACAGTTCATACTGTTGGCTGTATACATCCCGGAACAGGATCCGCATGTCGGACATGTCTTGCACTCAAATTCGTTTAATTCATTTTCGTCGATTTTTCCGGCAGCATAGGCACCGACTGCCTCGAACATACTGGAAAGACTTCTCTTTTCTCCTTTCACATGTCCTGCCAGCATCGGGCCGCCGCTCACAAAGATCGTCGGGACATTGATTCTTGCTGCTGCCATCAAAAGTCCCGGCACATTCTTATCACAGTTTGGAACCATGACAAGGGCATCAAACTGATGTGCCATCGCCATCGCTTCCGTAGAGTCAGCGATAAGATCACGCGTTACGAGAGAATATTTCATCCCGATATGTCCCATCGCAATGCCGTCACACACAGCAATTGCTGGAAATACGATCGGCGTCCCGCCTGCCATTGCAACCCCCATTTTTACTGCTTCCACGATTTTGTCAAGATTCATGTGCCCCGGAACGATCTCATTGTAAGAGCTTACAATCCCCACAAGTGGTTTTTCCATCTCTTCTTTTGTGAGACCAAGCGCATTCATCAGAGATCGGTGCGGTGCCTGCTGCGTCCCTTTTGTCACTGTATCACTTCTCATTAATTCTTCCTCCTAGCTGCTTTTTTTCTCTATATGCCTCTTTTTCCGCCTTATTCTACTGCATTCTTTCACAGATCTTGTTACCCATCTCTTTTGTTCCGATCTGGGTACATCCTTCCGACATGATGTCGATCGTGCGGTATCCTTCTTTCAGCACTTTGGCAACGGCATTTTCGATGGCGTCCGCCTCTTTGTCAAGATCAAAGGAAAACCGGAGCATCATAGCTGCCGACAAAATGGTTGCGATGGGATTAGCGATCCCCTTTCCTGCGATATCCGGAGCTGATCCGCCGCTTGGCTCATAGAGGCCAAATTTTGTATCATTGAGGCTGGCGCTTGCCAGCATTCCGATAGAACCGGTTACCATGCTTGCCTCATCAGACAAGATGTCGCCGAACATGTTTTCCGTAAGTACCACATCGAACTGCTTTGGGTTTTTGACAATCTGCATGGCGCAATTGTCTACCAGCATATGTTCCATCTCCACATCCGGATATTCTTTCGCCACTTCCTCTACTACTTTTCTCCAGAGTCTGGAGGAATCCAGCACATTTGCCTTGTCTACACTCGTTACTTTTTTCCTGCGTTTTCTTGCAATATCAAATGCTCTCACAGCGATGCGCCGGATCTCTTTTTCATTGTATGTAAGGGAATCGTACGCGGTAAGAACGCCGTTTTCCTCCACTGTTTTTCTCTCTCCAAAGTAGAGTCCCCCCGTGAGCTCCCTCATGATCATAAAGTCAAAACCTCCCTGGGTAAGCTCCGGCTTCAGTGGACATGCCCCCTCCAACTCCTCGTAGAGGACAGCCGGACGAAGATTGGCAAAAAGATTCAGCTCCTTTCGGATTTTCAGAAGTCCTGCCTCCGGTCTTTTGGAAGGTTCCAACTGATACCATGGGGATGTCTTGGCATCGCCTCCAATCGATCCCATCAAAATGGCATCACATTCTCTTGCCCGCGCCACAGTCTCCTCTGTGAGCGGAATCCCGTGGGCATCGATGGATGCTCCCCCAAGAAGGAGTTCCTCATAAGAGAAAGTATGTCCAAATGCTTCCCCTGCTTTATTTAAAACTTTCACTGCTTCTTCTACGATCTCAGGTCCGATCCCGTCCCCTCTGATCACTCCGACTTTAAAATTCATGTCATCTACCTCCCAGAAAATCTGTTACAGAATATAATATAATATTTTCCCGTTCGTTTCAACCCTTTACCTTGCAAAAGTGTTTTACATAGAAAAAAAGAGGTCCTCCTATCAAAGGAATTCCTCTTTTTACATTGCTTCTTATTTTGTCTCTGCACCCGGTTTTTCCACCTGCATGATGGCTGCTTTCTGCATCGGGATACGGCAGTTCTTGTTGTTGCCGAACTCTACGATCACGTCTTCTTCTGTGATATCGATCACAACCCCATAAAAGCCGCTTGTCGTCAAAACTGTATCGCCAACTTCCATATCAGCAATCATCGCCTGGATTCTTTTCTGTTCTTTTTTCTGTGGTCTCATAAGCAGGAACCAAAGTCCGCCCAGGATCACTACATAAAAAAGGATCATGAACAACGGATTTGCAAATAATCCTCCGCTGCTTGACTGTGATAATACTGTGTATTCCATCGTTTCTTCCTCCTATTTCAGATAAACACTATTGCTATCATACACAATTTTTTCTGTTTCATCAAGTTCTTTTTTGCAATTTATACATTCTTTGTCTGTTCCATGCCAGCCAGCTTCTGCTTTTTGTACTCTTTGAATCGTCCTTCTTCGATGGCCTGTCTGATTTCTTCCATCATGGTATTGTAAAAATACAGATTATGGAGTACGCAGAACCGCATGCCAAGCATTTCTTTTGCTTTCAGCAGATGTCTGATATATGCTCTGGAATATTTTTGGCATACCGGACACTGACATCCCTCTTCGATCGGCCGGTCATCAAGCTCATATTTGGCATTAAACAAATTCAGCTTTCCCTGATTCGTATACACATGCCCGTGCCTTCCGTTTCTTGTCGGGTAAACGCAGTCAAAGAAATCCACTCCTCTTTCTACCGCTTCCAGGATATTGGCCGGCGTACCGACTCCCATCAGATATGTCGGTTTGTGAAGCGGAAGGTGTGGCACAACCGCATCCAGGATCCGGTACATCTCTTCATGTGATTCGCCTACTGCAAGTCCTCCGATAGCATAGCCCGGCAGATCCAGCTCGGATATCGCCTGCGCGTGGGCAATTCTGACATCCTCGAGAATCCCTCCCTGATTGATCCCAAAAAGCATTTGATCAGGGTTGATCGTATCCGGCAGCGAATTGAGCCTCTCCATCTCTGTCTTGCACCGCCTGAGCCATCTGGTTGTTCTTGCCACAGATTTTTCGATGTAATCCCGGTCTTTTGTGCTGGCCGGACATTCATCGAACGCCATGGCGATCGTAGACGCCAGATTGGACTGAATGCGCATACTTTCTTCCGGCCCCATAAAGATCTTTCGGCCGTCAATATGTGACTGAAAGTGCACACCCTCTTCTTTGATCTTTCTGAGTCCTGCCAGGGAAAACACCTGAAATCCTCCGGAATCCGTCAGGATCGGCTTGTCCCACACCATGAATTTGTGAAGTCCTCCAAGTTTTTTCACAACCTCATCTCCAGGCCGTACATGGAGGTGGTACGTGTTGGACAGCTCCACCTGTGTCCCGATTCGATTCAAATCCTCTGTGGACACGGCGCCTTTGATGGCTGCTGCTGTACCCACATTCATAAATACAGGGGTCTCGATGACCCCGTGTACCGTTGTGAACCGGCCTCTTTTGGCGAGGCCGTCACGCTTTATCAATTCATACATTCTTTATTCTCCGTTTCGTATTTGTTAAAAATGGCAGATGATCGGCGTAGATTCATTGATCAGATCATACAGTTTCTGTGCATCATCATATTTCATATTGATACAGCCGTGAGAACCATGTGTCTTATACCAGTCTCCTCCGAAGCGTGTCTGCCACGATGCATCATGAAAACCGATATCTCCGTTAAACGGCATCCAGAATGCTACCGGAGATTCATATGAGTATTCTCCATTTGCCAGCTTTTCTCCTCTCAGAACCGCATTTTTGGTTTTGTACGTAAGATCGTAGCTTCCCTGAGGTGTATCATCACTTCCATTCGGTTTTCCTGTTACGATATCACAGTTCATGATAGCCTTTCCGTCCTGGAAAAACCAGAATTTCTGAGTGGTAAGATCTACCTCCGCGTAAGTGTTTCCGTAGTCGTTCATATCACCGTGATCGGCACCGCGCCTCGACCATTTTGGTTCACGTGTCACTTCTTTTCCACTCTCTATATTGGCTACCAGTGCAGCATATTCATCTTTCTGGTTCATACTCCATCCGAAATCTCCTCCGGAGACATTGACCGTATCGCCCCGTCCGCTCACAAACTGTCTTGTTGTACCGACTGTATTATACTTCGATGCCAGCTCCTTTATATATGCCGTGATCTTTTCACTGTCGAAAGTGACCTGCATATTTTCGTCGACTGTGAGCCACTGAGAAATGAGTGTCCTATCTACCACCTCTGTCTTTGGCGAAAGATCGTAGGTAATCTTGCTGCCCAGGTACTGATTCATCTTTGTCACTGCATCGCTCACTTCCTGTGAATCAGACACATATTTCGGAAGCGTATAGCAGTTTTCTTCTTTCATATCCATTTGCGGCTGAAATCCGCTGATGTACGAATCCACTGCCTTTTTGAAATTTTCCACGTTGATCGCCGTACCTACTACTTCTGGCTGGACCACAAATTGATTTCCGTCGTATTTTGGCTGTGCGTTCTGCGACGGTGTCTGATTTTCTTCCTTCATACAGTCCAGGGAATTGATCACAGTCTCCAATTTTCCGGCATCGTATTCCACTCCCACAGATGCGGTCAGTTCGCTCTTTGACCACAGACATACCGGCCAAAGGAACGGATTCTGCTGATCTTTGACTTTCTCCAGATCATCTCCTGGTTTGTACGTAAGGTCGATGTCCTGTCCTGAGATCGTCTCCGTACCTCCATCGATTTCATTCAGCGTAAGCACATAACTGTCCACCTGTTTTCCCATGTATGTCTCCGCAGCCTTGACGCTCTTCCCTGAAAAATCATTTCCGTTTACTGTTGTTCCAAGATAAAAGTGGCTGTTGAAATAGAATGCTCCCCCAAGGTATACTACTGCTGCGACACCGGCGATGCTGCCTGCTGCAATAGCAACCTTCTTACCAATACCTTTTCTTTTTTGTTTCCGAACCTCTGACTTTGGATTCTGATTTTGTCCTCTTTTCCTTGGACCTCGTTTGTGCTTGATTCGTTCTTTCCTTTTTGTTTCTTCTATATCAATCTGTTCCTTTCTTTTATTCATTTACCTTTACTCCCTTACTCTTAACTCATACATGGAATATTATAATATGTATATATAGAAAAGTACAGTGAAAATTTGTTGAAGATTGTCGGAAGAAATAAATACTTTTCTTTCCTAAAATGAAATTTTAAATTCCACCCCTCTAAGGGACAGTAGAGTTTACTTCTGCACAGTTGATATTTACTCTTTCATATATTCATGGTATGGTTATCTCTCCTTCTGACAGCAGTAGAAGGAGGCACATGATGAGTAAATATATTCCTGGTAACCAGAAACATCTTACCCTCGAAGACCGTATCTATATCGAAAATGAACTGAACAAAGGCACATCCTTTAAAGATATTGCCAGGTTCCTGTGCAAGGACCCTACCACAATCTCAAAAGAAGTCAGGGCTCACCGGCTCTCGGATTGGTATCATAAAGGGACTTTCTATAATGCCAAAAACTTCTGTACCCACCGCTATCACTGCAGGAAGACAAATGCCTGCGGAAAGATTGTCCTGTGCGGCATCAAATGCGCATCCTGTCCTACCTGTAACCAGACCTGCAAAGACTTCGAAAAAGAACGCTGCTCAAGGCTTGACCGGGCTCCCTATGTCTGCAACGGCTGTACGAAAAAAATCAGTCACTGCACGATCGCCCACAAATACTCTTATAACGCCAGGTTTGCTGACAGGAAGTATCGGGAAACACTTCGGGATTCCAGAACAGGGATCAACATGACGAAACGGGAACTTCACGAAAAGGATCTGATCGTTTCCCCTCTGATCGAACAGGGACAGTCCCCTTATCATATCCTGACAAACCATCCAGAACTGGATATGTCCGTCCGTACGATGTATTCCTATCTTGATCAGGGACTCTTTACGGCACGTAACATAGATCTGAAGCGGAAGGTCCATTTCAAGCCAAGGAAGTGCCATAAAACACAGATCACGGACAGAGCCGTCTTCACCAACCGGTTATATCGCGACTTTTGTTCCCTCGGTCTAACAGACTATGTTCAAATGGATACCGTACATTCGTCCAGGGAATCAAAAAAGACCTTGCTGACTATGTTTTTTACCAAAGAGAAGCTCTTCCTCGCCTTTCTGATGAACCGATGCACGAAAGGCGCTGTCCGTCTTGTTTTTGACCGTCTGGAAAAGCGTATGGGAACTTTTGAATTCGCTTCCGTGTTTGAATATATCCTGACGGACCGGGGCTCTGAATTTGGTGACCCGGATGCTTTGGAGACCGGTGTAAACGGAATACAGCGTTCCAGCATTTATTACTGTGACCCGATGCAGAGCGGGCAGAAGGGCGGACTGGAGCAGACACACACGATGCTCCGGATGGTTCTGCCGAAAGGCACCAGCTTTGAGTTTCTCACACAATGGGATGTCAATCTGATCGTGAACCATATCAACTCTACTCCCAGGGAAAGCCTGGATGGAAGAACGCCATACAGCGTTGCATTGGAAACGCTGGGAGGAGAGGTCTTAAACGCATTTCAGCTTAGGCCGATTGCCCCGGATGAGGTAAATCTGACACCTAAGCTGATCCGCTTTAATCACTAATCAACTGATCGAAATCTGCTGTCAGACTGGAAGTAAACATTTCACATTTTTTAGATGTGACCGGTGGAATTCAGTCTCGCACACTATTTTTCAGCGGTCCGTTTCCTATGCCCAGAAATCAAGTATTTTTCGATGAGTTGAGCTAATTATAGCAGAAAAGAAGATATTTTGCTCAAAAATCTTCTGCAAAATCGGCAAAAAACAAAGTGTGGTGGAATTTAACTCTGCACTGGAATTTAAAATTTCAAGTTAGCAATACTTTTCTTTCTTTTTCAACAAATTTATCATTGCAGGGGCTTCTTCCTTTATATATAATAAAGCAATAACAAGACAGATTTTACATCAAACGAAAACAGGAGGAAATATTATGGCAGGTTCATCTTTTGGGAAAGAATTTCAAATCAGCACATGGGGTGAATCCCATGGTCCGGGCATCGGAGTTGTCATCGACGGATGTCCATCCGGGCTTTCTCTTTGTGCGTCTGACATACAGAAATATCTGAATCGCAGGAAGCCGGGACAAAACGCATATACGACCGCCCGCAAGGAAGCCGATGAGGCAGAAATCTTGTCAGGTGTCTTTGAGGGACGTACAACCGGCACTCCGATTTCCATCCTTGTTCGAAATACAGATCAGCGTTCCCACGACTATAGCCAGATCAAAGAGTGTTATCGTCCTGGGCATGCCGACTATACCTTCGATGTCAAGTACGGATTTCGGGACTATCGGGGCGGCGGCCGCTCCTCCGGCCGTGAAACCATCGGCAGGGTAGCCGGAGGCGCTGTAGCTTCAGCTCTTCTGAAAGAGCTCGGCATTACCGTGACAGCTTACACGAAAGCAATCGGTCCGTATGAAATTCCTACGGAGGAATACGATCTCTCCGTCATTTCCAGCAGCCCTCTTTTCATGCCGCATCTTGGTTATTCCAAAAAGGCAGAAGCATATCTGAAAGAATGTATGGAAAAGAAAGACTCCGCAGGTGGAATCATCGAATGCATTATCGAAGGAATGCCCGCAGGTATAGGCGAACCTGTCTTTCAAAAACTGGATGCGCTTCTTGCCCACGCGATGCTGTCCATCGGCTCCGTGAAAGGTTTTGAAATCGGCAGTGGATTTTCCGCTTCCCGCTCAAAAGGAAGTCTGAACAACGATGCTTTTTGCATGGATGAAGGCAAGATCGTTAAAAAAACAAACCATGCCGGCGGAGTCCTGGGCGGCATGAGCGACGGAAGTCCTGTTTTATTCCGCGTGGCCATCAAGCCTACTCCATCCATCTCCTCCATGCAGCACACCGTCACTTCAGGTTTGGAAGATACACAGATTTCTATCCACGGCCGTCATGACCCGGTCATTGTACCGCGTGCTGTTGTAGTCGTGGAATCCATGGCTGCCGTCACAGTCGCTGATCTTCTTCTTCAGAATATGCATTCCAGCATGGACGGTGTCCGCCGTTTTTACCTCTGATCTGAAAAATACGATAGAGTGCAGTCTTTTTTACTTTCTTTTGTAAAAAAGATTGCACTTTTCTTTTTTTTATGTATAATAGTATCCGGTGCGCTTGTTAAGCAATACTAAACTTTTTGTTTATTTTTATATGACACAGATACTGTTTCTGTAAAATCAGGAGAAGCAAAATGAACATAGGTGCAAAAATCAAAGAGCTTCGTATCGCGAAAGGTCTAACTCAAGAGGAACTTGCGGACCGCTGCGAACTTTCCAAAGGGTTCATCTCCCAACTGGAGCGGGATCTGACGTCTCCTTCCATTGCCACACTTGTAGATATACTGCAGTGTCTAGGGACCGATCTCCCGGGCTTTTTTTCGGAAGAAACCGAAGAACAGATCATCTTTGGGGAAGAAGACTATTTTGAAAAGACGGATTCGGAGCAGAAACTAAAAATCGAATGGATCATCCCAAACGCGCAGAAAAATATGATGGAGCCTGTCAGAGTGACCATCGAGCCAGGCGGATCCACATATCCGGATGTCCCCCACGAGGGCGAAGAGTTCGGTTATGTCTTGTCCGGCAGCATTCAGATTCACGTCGGACCCAAGATCTACAAAGCCAAAAAAGGAGAATCTTTTTACTTTACTCCCCATGCCTCCCACTATATTACAGCAAATGGGAAGACAGGGGCGAAGTTTATCTGGGTTAGTACACCACCCAGTTTTTAAAATGAATTTCGGAGGATAATGCGATGCCAAACAAACTGATCGATATCAAAAACATTTCCAAATCATTCGATGACAATCTTGTCCTGGATGATCTTAATCTTTATATCCGGGAAAACGAGTTTCTTACGCTGCTTGGGCCAAGCGGATGCGGAAAGACGACTCTTCTCAGAATCCTTGGAGGTTTTGAAAAGCCAGATCAAGGACGCATTCTTTTTCAGGGCAAAGATATTACCGACCTGGCCCCGAACAAACGTCAGCTCAATACCGTATTTCAGAAATATGCTCTTTTTACCCATATGACTATCGCGGAAAATATTGCGTTTGGTCTGAAGATCAAAAAGAAATCGAAATCTTATATCCAGGACAAGATCCGCTACGCTCTAAAACTTGTCAATCTTGACGGCTTTGAAAACCGATATCCGGACTCTCTAAGCGGCGGACAGCAACAGCGTATCGCCATTGCCCGGGCGATCGTAAATGAACCTAAAGTACTTCTTCTTGATGAACCGCTTGGGGCTTTGGATCTGAAACTCCGCCAGGATATGCAGTACGAGCTTATTCGTCTGAAAAATGAACTTGGCATTACTTTCATCTATGTAACGCACGACCAGGAGGAAGCACTTACCATGTCTGACACCATCGTTGTCATGAACCAGGGCTATATCCAGCAGATCGGAACACCGGAAGATATTTACAACGAGCCGCAGAACGCTTTTGTGGCCGATTTCATCGGGGAGAGCAACATCCTTCCTGCCATCATGGTCCAGGACAAACTCGTCCAGATACTCGGCACAAATTTCCCTTGTGTAGATACTGGATTCGGGAAAGACGAGCCGGTAGACGCAGTCATCCGCCCGGAGGATATCGATCTTGTGAAACCGGAAGATGGCATCATGGAGGGTGTTGTGACGCATCTGATCTTCAAAGGTGTCCACTACGAAATGGAGGTAACGGCCCACAATTTCGAATGGCTCGTACACAGTACCGACATGTTTCCTGTCGGAACGAAGGTTGGCATCAAGGTGGATCCATTCGATATCCAGATCATGAAAAAACCGGAATCTGAAGATGAGGAGGCTGCGGCTGCTGATGAATAAGAGAAAACTCCTTGCAGGGCCATATCTGTTCTGGTCCGTCTCCTTTATCATCATCCCGCTTTTTATGGTCATCTACTACGGTCTCACAAATGATAACGGAGATTTTACCTTGAAAAATCTTGCTGCCATGGCAACTCCGGAAAATTTAAAGGCACTTGGACTTTCCCTCCTTTTGTCTGTCATCAGTACCACGGTTTGCCTGCTTTTGGCTTACCCGCTGGCCATGATCCTCACAAATATGAAAGTTGGAAAAAGCAGCTTTATTGTGCTGATGTTCATCCTTCCGATGTGGGTAAATTTTCTGCTTCGGACACTTGCCTGGCAGAATCTGCTGGAAAACAACGGTGTCATCAATACCTTACTTCGGTTTTTAAATCTGCCGACCATTGATATCATCAATACGCCGTACGCCATCGTACTTGGAATGGTGTATGATTTTCTGCCATTTATGGTGCTCCCGATCTACAACGTACTGTCGAAAATTGATCAGAACGTGATCTCTGCCGCCAGAGATCTGGGCGCCAACAGTTTCCAAACTTTTCTAAAGATCATCTTTCCGCTGAGTCTTCCGGGTGTAATCAGCGGGATTACCATGGTCTTTGTGCCATCTCTGACAACCTTTGTCATCTCCGACCTCCTGGGCGGAAGCAAAGTCCTTCTGATCGGAAATGTCATCGATCAGACCTTTACTCAGGGAAGCGACTGGCACACAGGAAGCGGATTGTCGCTTGTCCTTACGATTTTCATCGTGGCAAGTATGATCCTCGTGGCAAAATACGATAAAGAAGGAAAGGGGGCGGCATTCTAAATGAAAAAGACATTACAGAAAATCTATCTTGCTTTGATCCTGATCCTTTTGTATGCGCCGATCCTCACTCTTGTGGTGCTCTCCTTCAACGCATCAAAGACCCGTTCAAAGTGGGGCGGCTTTACCGGAGAGTGGTATGTTGCCCTCTTTCAGAATGAATCGATCATGAACGCTCTCTACACGACACTGATCATAGCATTCCTTTCCGCCTTGTTTGCAACTATCCTTGGGACGATGGCTGCCATCGGACTGCAGGCAACGAAAAAGAAATTCCGTTCCGTGTTTCTGACCATCGCAAATATTCCGATGCTGAATGCGGAGATCGTAACAGGGATTTCCCTTATGCTTTTGTTTTTGGCTTTCAGAATGACCCTTGGATTTACTACGATCCTTTTGGCACACATTACGTTTAACATCCCGTATGTAATGCTGAGCGTACTTCCGAAGCTGAAACAAACGGATATACACACTTACGAGGCTGCGCAGGACTTGGGTGCTTCCCCACTGTATGCCTTTTTCAAAGTAGTATTCCCTGATATCCTGCCGGGAGTACTCTCCGGGTTTCTCATGGCATTTACCATGTCCCTGGACGATTTCATCATCACACACTTTACAAAAGGACCTGGGGTAGATACCCTGTCCACAAAGATTTACAGTGAAGTCCGAAAGGGGATCAAGCCGGAAATGTACGCGCTCTCTACCCTGATGTTTGTGACTGTGCTTTTCCTGCTCGTTCTCATCAACACAGCTCCGCCAAAGAAGCTGACAAAAGAAGAGCGTCAAAAACAACGTAAAGCCGTGCGGATCAGCCGAACGATTTTCCGCAAAGTGGTCCCAGCAATGCTCGTGATCGTCATTGTTGCCGGAGGATTTTTCTACAACTCCAAACAAAATTTTGCAAATGGCAGCAACCGCGTTATCGTGTACAATTGGGGGGAATACCTGGATCCGGAAGCCATTACCATGTTTGAGGAAGAGACCGGTATCGATGTCGTCTACGAAGAATACGAGACAAATGAGATCATGTATCCGAAGGTCGAGTCCGGCGCCATCGCGTACGATGTCATCTGTCCGTCCGACTATATGATCCAGCGGATGATAGACAATGATCTCCTTGCAAAAATCAACTTTGACAACATCCCAAATATCAAAAATATCGGACAGACATACATGGAACAGTCCCGTCAATTTGACGCGAACAATGAATATTCCGTCCCTTACTGCTGGGGAACTGTAGGGATCCTCTACAATAAGAAGATGGTAAAAGAGCCGATTGAAAGCTGGTCTGTCCTCTGGGATGAAGACTACAAAGACAGCATTCTCATGCAGGACAGCGTCCGGGATGCATTCGGTGTCACATTAAAATATCTTGGATACTCCCTGAATTCCACAGACCGTGATGAACTTTATGAAGCGCAGGAGCTTCTTATAGAGCAGAAACCTCTCGTTCAAGCATATGTCATCGACCAGGTCCGTGACAAAATGATCAACAATGAAGCTGCCATCGGCGTGATCTATTCCGGGGAAGCAATCTACTGTCAGCAAGAAAATCCGGATCTTGAGTACGTGATCCCGAAAGAAGGTTCCAATATCTGGATCGATTCCTGGGTTATCCCGAGAAATGCCCAGCACAAAGAAAACGCAGAAAAATTCATCAACTTCCTCTGCCGCCCGGATATTGCGCTGATGAATTTCGAATTCATTACTTACTCCACTCCAAATACGGCAGCCAGGGAACTGATCGAAGATCCGGCAATCCGCAACAGCCGGATTGCATTCCCGGATGCTTCCGAGTTGGAAGGCTGCGAGACATTTAAGTTCCTGGGAGATAAAAATGACCGCATCTATAACGAACTTTGGAGACAGGTTAAATCAAAATAAAAAAGGAATCTGCTAAATATGATCCGAGAATTCACTTACCATATCACAGAACAGGATATACAGAAAGCGCCTTCTGGCGCACCTCTTACGATCCAAGGCTTTTTAAAAAGCCTTGGATATTCTCATTCTGTCATTGTTTCTCTGAAACGCACGCCGCAAGGCATCGTAAAAAACGGAGTCTGGTCAAGAACCGGAGATGTACTTCACGCGTCGGACACTCTTCAAATCCGTATTGAGGAGACGCTCTCCTCCGCCAACATTGTCCCCATCCCTCTGCCTTTTCCTGTTGTTTACGAAGATGCTGATCTGCTTGTCATCAACAAACCGTCTGGAATGCCGATCCATCCTTCACAGGGAAACTATGACAACACGCTGGCAAATGCAGCCGCTTACTATTATCAACAGAAAAAGGAGCCTTTTATCTACAGGTGCATCAACCGTCTGGACCGTGATACAACGGGCCTTCTTATTCTGGCAAAACATTCTTACAGCGCCTCCCTTCTATCCCGAATGGTGGCAAACCGAGATATCCACCGTGAATATCTGGCTGTTGTCAAGGGCAAAACCGAACTGTCCGGTGTTGTGGAAGCCCCTATCGGCAGGAAGGAAGGCTCTACGATCGAACGCCAGGTAGATTTTGAGCATGGAGACTATGCTCGGACTATATATCGGCGGCTGTACTGTGAGGGAGGATACTCCCTGCTATCTCTCTCACTGGACACGGGACGCACACATCAAATCCGGGTGCATATGAACTATATCGGCCATCCTCTGCCCGGAGACTTTCTATACTGTCCGGATTACACAAAAATAAGACGGCAGGCTCTTCATTCCTACCGTCTCTCTTTTCTGCATCCCATTACAAAGGAAGCGCTTTCCTTTACGGCTCCGCTCCCTGACGATATGCGTGCTTTCTTTACACTTCAAAACATCCCCCTCCGATAAATTCCCTCAAAAGGGAATTTGCGGGGATGTTATCTGAACCGATTCCCAGAAAATAATCCAGAAATTTCAAAAGTCTCTTAGCTTCCGGATATACCGGAGTGTCAGGGCAGATGCCAAACAACAGCGGCTCCACGTATTGCTTTAGCACAGCCAGCTCATAGATCAGGGCGGAATTGAACATGACATCCGCCTCTTCCTGGTACGGGAAAATATTTCTCTCCTCCCCTCTTCTCACGGAATACCACATGGCGATAGTCCTGTCTGCCGGCGTTCCTCTCGTCCTTGCATCTCTCACAATCCTCCGTATAAGACGTCCGTCTGTTGTCGGGATTCGGTTATGTTCATCAACATTCAGCTGTGTCAGAGCACTGATGTAAATGCGGAATTTGTTTTCCCTCGGAAGCATCTTTGTAAGCTCTGGATTCAGACAATGGATCCCCTCTATCACAAGGATGTCATTCTCTTCCATCCGGATTCTGTGACCGTTATATTTGCGCTGTCCGGTCACGAAATCAAAGGTAGGGATCTCCACTTCCCTGCCTTCCAAAAGCCCCCGCAAATCTTCGTTAAACTGCTTTATATCAATAGCTTCGAGACATTCAAAGTCATAATTCCCTTTCTCATCCTTGGGCGTATGCTCTCTGTCCACGAAATAATTATCCACAGCCAGCGGATGCGGCCTCATCCCATTTACCCGAAGCTGAATGGACAGCCTGTGCGAGAACGTTGTCTTTCCGGAGGATGACGGTCCCGCAATAAGAATAAATTTGATATTTTTCCGGTTTTTGATCATCTCGGCAATCTCGGCGATCTTCTTCTCCTGCTGTGCTTCCTGCACAAGCACCATATTCTGTGCCCCGGCCCTTGTAATTTCAGAATTCAACGCCCCGACTGTCTCAATCCCAAGCATATCTCCCCATTTTGTAGACTCCTTCAGCACGTCAAATAATTTTTTCTGCGGCCGAAAAGGAGGAACAATTCTAGGATCCTGCAAAGTCGGCATTTGGATCACAAATCCCTCGTCATACAGATGCAGGGAAAAATACCGGAGATATCCGGCGCTTGGCACCATGTATCCATAATTGTAATCCTCAAATCCGTTCATCCGATAAATATTGACTCTGGAACTTCTTCTATACCGGAAGAGCTCTTCTTTATCGTACATCCCATACTTATGAAAAAGATCGACAGCCTCATCCGTCTGAATGCTCCGTTTGCAGAACGGCATATCCTCTCTGATGATCTCGATCATTCGGTTTTCAATTTTTTCCAGTATCTCTTCATCGACTTTCCTATTTCCTTCGATAGTACAGTATAGTCCCTGATCCACAGAATAATGGATCCGTACCTTGTCGACATGTTCATGCCCTAAAGCATCATACACCGCCTTTACAAGCAGAAAGCTCATGCTTCTCTTATATGTCTTATGCCCAGCGTTGTCCCCTGTCGTCACGAAGACAAGCTCGCAGTCATGTTCCACTTCTTTGAAAAGCTCTTTCAGTTTTCCATTATCAACAACTAGAACAATGTCATTTTCATACATGCTCTGGCGCTCTTTGGCGATTTCCAGATAGGTCGTTCCATCCGGGTAGCATTTCTTTTCTCCGTCCGGAAATGTGACGGTATAAACTTTCTGCATTTCCAACTCTCCTTTCGGATCAGACTATAGAAAAAGGTATTTTTTTTGGCATGGAAAGGAGACATACTTCTCCTTTGAACTGTTCTTCCAGAAGCTCCTTCACATCTTCTATAAACAAATATTCCAGCCCATAGTGTCCGGCATCGATGATCGAAAGCCCCTGAGCCGCCGCGTCGATTCCTGTATGGTGCCCAATGTCGCCTGTTACAAGCACATCCGCCCCCTTTTTCAGAGCCTCAGGAATGACACTGCTGCCCGCTCCTGGGCATACTGCCACCTTCTGAATCTTTTTCTCCCCTCCAAAACAGCGCAGACCGCACAGACCAAACCGTTTCCGAACCCGTTCCGCGAACTCGGTCACAGACACTTCTGTACTCAGTGTTCCGATACATCCAATGCCGACTGCCCGGCCATCTTTCTCTCCTGTCACTTCCAGAGGAAGAGCGCCTGTCAGTTCCAGTCTATCCGCTGCAAGCAAGCCCATCCTGCACACATCGTAATTGGTATGCATTGCATAATATGCAATATCCTTCCCAAGTAGTGTTAAAATCCTTTTTCCGATGAAATCTCCATCAGTAATCCGCTTTACAGCGCTAAACAAAAGTGGATGGTGGGAAATGATCAGATCCACACTTTGTTTTACTGCAGTTTCCACTGTCTCATCATCCACATCCACAGTAATGAGGACCTTTTTTACTTCTTTTTCTTCTCTTCCCAGCAGAAATCCGCTGTTGTCCCAGTCCATGGCGTATTCTTCCGGCGCCAGACCAGTTAGTATTCTTCTGATCTCTCCTGCATTCATATCATTTCCTCCGTTTATTCCCTGGTTCCTTTTGCGGAAAAGGCGGACTTTGCTTTCTCAAGTATCGTGATCTCTTCTTCCAGATTACGGATCCTTTCCCGTATCCTATCCGGTTTTTCTGCTATCTCAAACAATTCCTCGCGAATCCGTGTCTTTTTCGCCCACTCCCGTTCCAGGAAAGACCAAAGCACCTGATCTTTCTTCTCCAGAAGGCATCTTCCGAACAGATACTCCTCCTCCCGATACGGCTGCGTCTCCTTCTTTCCTGGTATCGCCCTCAGCATAGGATAATATTTGCCATCTTCATATACCATATTCTCCTCATCAATAAAAAATCCGTTTTTGATCAGAAATCTTCGCACCTTTCCAATCTCAGACTGAGGTTGAAGAATACACTCTTTCAAAGATGCCGCTACTTCAGGGCTGTCTGACAATATCTTTATAATAAGAGCGCCGCCCATTCCGGCGGCGATCATACTCTCTGTTTCTTTCACATCCAGTTCTTTCAGACCGTCCGACTTTCTTGTCTTTATTTTGCTGCAAAGTCCGTGTTCCTGAATATGTTCCCGGGCCCGCATAAGGGGCCCATCGTTGATATCCATCGCGATTGCGGATGGAATTACTCCCTTCTCTACAAGGAAGATCGGAATATAGCCATGATCTGTTCCGACGTCCGCAAGACGCATCCCTTTCGTCACGAGAGACGCAACCGCTTCCAGTCTCTTTGACAATTCCATATATTCCTCCTAATCCAGGTAATCTCTCAGTTTTCGGCTTCTGCTTGGGTGGCGCAATTTTCTGAGTGCCTTTGCCTCAATCTGACGGATACGCTCTCTTGTGACATCAAACTCCTTGCCGACCTCTTCCAGCGTCCTTGCACGGCCATCATTCATGCCAAACCGAAGTCTCAGCACTTTCTGTTCTCTGTCTGTAAGTGTGTTCAGCACTTCACTCAGCTGCTCTTTCAGAAGGGTCGACGCTGCTGCCTCGGCTGGTACCGGAACATTGTCATCCTGGATGAAATCTCCAAGATGGCTGTCTTCCTCCTCTCCGATCGGTGTCTCAAGGGAAACTGGTTCCTGAGAAATCTTCAGAATCTCACGCACCCTGTCTACCGGCATGTCCAGTTCTTTTGCAATCTCTTCCGGCTGCGGCTCCCTTCCCAGTTCCTGAAGAAGCTGGCGGGATACCCGGATTAATTTGTTGATCGTTTCCACCATATGGACTGGGATACGGATCGTTCTTGCCTGGTCTGCGATCGCTCTCGTGATCGCCTGGCGAATCCACCATGTAGCGTAAGTACTGAACTTAAATCCCTTCTGATAATCAAATTTCTCCACTGCCTTAATAAGACCCAGGTTTCCTTCCTGAATCAGGTCAAGAAAGAGCATTCCACGCCCCACATAACGTTTCGCGATACTTACCACAAGACGTAAGTTTGCCTCTGCAAGACGTTTCTTAGCGCTTTCGTCGCCTTCTGCCATTCTCTTTGCCAGATCGATCTCTTCCTCCGCGCTCAGAAGCGGTACCTTTCCAATCTCTTTTAAATACATCCGCACCGGATCTTCAATGCTGATTCCATCCGGGACAGAGAGATCGATCTTCTCCATATCCACTTCGTCCTCTTCGTCCGAAAGGATCAGATCATCAATATCTGCATCCAAGTCATCGTCGTTTACCATGCGAAGAACGTCGATATTGACGGCTTCCAGATATTCGTATACCTTCTCCATGTGCTCTGTATCCAGTTCCATGTCAGCGAAAAAATCATTGATCTCCTGAATCTCCAGCACGCTCTTCTTTTTCTTTCCGAGTGCGACCAGTTCTTTAAGTTTCTCTTCAAATTTCGCTACGTTTTCTTCCATGCTTTTGTCCATCCTCTCATCGCTAGTTTCTATCATATCATCCTAATTTATGGAAATCTGTATCTGTTGCAGTTTCTGCAGATCCTTCTTTGCCTCCATCAGCCGCTGCAGTCCTTTGATATCCGTCGGATCCAACGCCCGTGTAGCTTCTTCTATGCTGTGATTCTTGACCCGTATCACGGTCTCTTTCAGAGCCTTTTCCTGCTCTTCCTTTGTGGACAGCTCTTTGATCTTTGTGTGGAACAAAGAGGCCGCTTCTTTATGCTCCTCTTCTTCCGTAAAATAGTTCAGGATCTGGGCCGGATTGAGTCGTCCTGCTTCGTATTGTTCATACAGCAGTTCTGCCACTTTCCGGTACGGAACGCCAGGGAAATCTTCCGGCGAAATATATTTCTTAACCTGGGCAAACACTGACATATCTTCGATCATCCATGTAAGGAGAATTTTCTGTGACTTCAGGTTCCCATCCTCTTTTTCCCTGTTTCCTTCCGTCTTTTTTGCCCTTTTTACCGGAACGGCAAGGCCTGATACGACGGCCATCTTCGCCACCAGCTTTCTAAGATCCTCAAAGGAGACTTTGTATGTTTTTGCTACCGCTTCAATGTAATTGTTCCGTTCAATCTCCTCATCGAATGTCCCGAGTCTTCTGGCCGCTTCTTTCATAAATTCAGTCTTTCCTTCCGGAGAAGCCATATCAAACTGCTTTTCCAACACTTCCAAACTGAACATAAATCCGTTTCGTGCTTTTGAAATACGCTCTTCAAATGCCTTCGGACCAAGATTTTTAATAAATTCATCTGGATCCTTATATGGATCCATCCGGATGACCTTCGCACTGATGCCGGCATCTTTCAGGATCGGAACAGCTCGAAGCGCTGCTCTTGTCCCCGCTTCATCGCTGTCATATGTCAGATATACTTCCTGCACATACCGTTTGATCAATGAGGCATGTCCTGCTGTGAGAGCAGTCCCAAGGGATGCCACAGCATTCGTAAATCCTGCCTGATGAAGAGCGATAACATCCATATACCCCTCACACAAAAGAAAATACGGCTTTCTTGTCTGTCTTGCCCGATTCAGTCCATAGAGATTTCTGCTCTTATCAAAAATGGGAGTTTCGGGCGAATTGAGATACTTGGGCTTACCCTCTCCCATCACTCGTCCGCCAAATCCGATTACTCTGCTGTTTGCATCCATAATTGGAAACATAACCCGATTCCAGAACTTATCGTGCAGACCGTATTTCTCATCCGCACTTGCAAGACCAGCCTGTATGATCATCTCATCCGAATACCCCTTCATCTTCAGATATCGGCTTAGATCATCACTGTATTTGTTTGCATATCCAAGCCCGAAATGTACAATCGTATCCTCCGAGAGTTTTCTCCCTGTCAAATACTCATGTGCCGTCTTTCCTTTCTCGGATTTTAATTGGGCATAATAATATTTGGCAGCCAGCTTATTGATTGCTAGAAGTGTCTCTCTGATTCCTGCCCTTCTTCTTGCTTCCTGCGACTCGTCTTCTTTTGGCAGATCCACACCTGCACGCTGAGCCAGATGCTGAAGTGCTTCCGTAAAGGTATAATGTTCATATTCCATAAGAAACGTAAATACATTCCCTCCTGCTCCACATCCAAAACAGTAATACATCTGTTTATCTCTGCTCACAGAAAAGGATGGAGATTTTTCATTGTGGAAAGGGCAAAGTCCAAACCAGGAGTTTCCTTTTTTGGAAAGTCTAACGTAGGATGAGATCACATCCACGATATCATTTTTCATCCTCACTTCTTCGATCAGTTCTTCTGAGTAATACAAGTCTGTCCCTTCTTTCACATATGGTCATAATCTCCTACATAAGTTATATTCGACAAAAGGTGGTAATTTCCTTTTTTTACTTCAAAGTTTTTTCGAAATTTTTTTAGTTTTTCCTACAACTCAATTATTTTTCTTTTTCCAGCCGTTTTTTTATGGCATCTACGACTGTCTCGAGTACTTTGATCCTTGCGTAGTATTTGTCATTTCCTTCCACAATGATCCACGGCGCCTGCGGCGTAGATGTCTTGATGATCATCTCTTCTACCGCCTTCTCGTAGAGATCCCATTTTTCCCGATTTCTCCAGTCTTCTTCTGTGATCTTCCACTGCTTGTCCGGATTTTCCTGGCGCTCCCGGAATCTTTTCTCCTGTTCATCTTTGTCGATCTGCATCCAGAATTTCAGCACGATGGCTCCCGCATCCGTAAGCTGTGTCTCCATCTCGTTGATCTCCTTATACGCCCGTTTCCATTCCTGCGATGTACAGAATCCCTCTATTCTTTCCACCATAACTCTCCCATACCACGTCCGGTCAAATATGGCGATATGTCCTTTCTTCGGCATTTTACACCAAAATCTCCAGAGATAATGGTGTTTCCGCTCGAGATCGTTAGGAGACGCTGTTGGAATCACGACAAATCCCCTCGGGTCCAGAGCCTGAGTAAGTCTCTTGATGGCACCGCCCTTCCCCCCTGCATCCCATCCTTCAAAACCGAGCACAACAGGAATCCGCTTTTTATATAATTCACCGTGCAGACGTGCCAGTTCTTTCTGCAGTTTTGCCTTCTTCTTTTCGTACTTTTCTTTTGGGCATGCAAGTGTCAGATCAGCCCGGTTCAGAACAGAACTCTCCTCATCCATATCAATTCCACATTCTATCGTCCCCGGTTTTTTCCCTTTCTCCAGCGCTGTCTCCATAGCTGCGATTACCGTCTTATAAATCTTAACTGTAGCATAACGTTTATCCGTGGCCTCCACGATTGTCCACGGCGCATACTCCGTATCAGAACGCTTCAACATCTCCTCATTGACTGCCAGGTATTCCGGATAGCCTTCGTTTCTCTTCCAATCGTCTTTTGTCACTCTCCACATCGTTTCCTTGATAGAGGAAAGTTTCTCAAACCGTTTTTTCTGTTCTTTCTGATCAATAGCAAGAAACAGCTTTATGATCAACTGTCCGTCATCTGTCAGTTCTTTCTCAAATGACAAGATCGCCTGGAATGTCTGATTCAATTCTTTCTTCGTCAGCTGCTTCTCAAAATGCTCCTCCAGTACTCTCCTGTACCAGCTCGTATCAAAGACCGCTATCTTCCCCTTTTCCGGCGTCTTCATCCAGAATCGTTTCATATAAGGATAAAACTTTTCATCTTCTGTCTCTTTTTTTACAGCGAATACTTCGAATCCTCTTGGATCCAGAGCCTGGATCAGCTTTCCGATCTGAAGCCCTTTCCCTGCAGCATCAAATCCCTCAAAAACAATCATGACCGGAATTTCTGCTTTCTGGCATTCCCTCTGCAGTCGTCCAAGCTTTACAGTCAGCTCTTTCATCTGCTCTTTATATTTTGTTTTTTCCATCTTTTTCGACAGATCAATCTGTTCCAACATAAAGTTTCCTCCTTTTCCAATTTTTTTATTTTTTTAAATTTATTGTTGACATTCTGTCCGATTCATAGTATTATATACCTCGGACAGCCGATAAAACGGTTGCTTGCGGAAGTGTCGGAACTGGCAGACGAGCAAGACTAAGGATCTTGTAAGCATTGCGCTTGTGTGGGTTCAAGTCCCATCTTCCGCATCCTTTGAAGAGAACTTTTTAAGTTCTCTTTTTTCTTTTTATAAACTATAAGCTGCTGTCCTTTCGGCTACAATGCCAATTATTGTATAAGTATAGCACTTTCATTTTACAAATTGTAGCCTGGTGCAGGAAAGATTTTTCCTTTTACAGAATTGCAAAAAAATTTTATTTTTTTCTTGACATTCTATCCAGTTTATAGTATTATATACCTCGGACAGCCGATAAAGCGGTTGCTTGCGGAAGTGTCGGAACTGGCAGACGAGCAAGACTAAGGATCTTGTAAGCATTGCGCTTGTGTGGGTTCAAGTCCCATCTTCCGCATTTCGATTTAAAAACCCTTCTGGTATGTATTTATACCAGAAGGGTTTTTTAGTTCCAAACAATTAGCCTAAAAAAGACATCTCCAGTCGCTTGGACTTCGAGATGTCTTTTCTCATGTTACTATTAAACTAATATTAAGCCTGGTTTGCTTTTGCAAGTTCTGCAAGTGTTGCAAATCCAGCCGCATCGTTGATAGCCATATCTGCAAGGATCTTTCTGTTGATCTCTACTCCTGCTACCTTTAATCCGTGCATCATTTTGCTGTAGGATAATCCATTCATTCTTGCAGCAGCATTGATACGTGCGATCCAAAGCTGACGCATCTGGCGCTTGCGCTGTTTACGTCCAGCGTATGAGCTTGTGAGTGCTCTCATAACAGACTGTTTTGCCACTCTGTACTGTTTGGAGCGCGCTCCTCTGTATCCTTTCGCTAACTTCAAAACTCTATTGTGTTTCTTCTTTGCGTTCATTCCGCCTTTAATTCTTGCCATGTCTTACTCCTCCTTCTATTCTTCCAACTCTTATAAGTACGGTAATACTTTTTTCATGTTCTTCACATTTGTTGCATCTGTGATGATCGCTTTTCTGAGGTTTCTCTTTCTCTTTGTGGATTTCTTTGTTAAGATATGGCTCTTGTAAGCTTTGTTTCTCTTTAACTGTCCTGTTGCTGTCTTTTTAAAGCGCTTTGCAGCTGCTCTATTTGTTTTGATTTTTGGCATAATAATGTTCCTCCTTAAATAATAAAATAAGTTTATTTTTAACGTTTTTCAGTTAAAACCATGCTCATGCTTCTGCCTTCCATCTTTGCTGCCTTCTCAACTACAGCTACATCTTTCAGGTGTTCCGCAAAATCATCCAGGATATGTTTGCTCTGCTGCACGTGAGCCATTTCTCTTCCGCGGAAACGAAGTGTTACTTTTACTTTATTTCCTTTCTGGATAAATTTCTTTGCATTGTTTACTTTTGTGTTCAAGTCATTCGTATCAATATTTGGAGATAATCGAACTTCTTTTACATCTACAGTTTTCTGTTTCTTTCTTGCTTCTTTCTCTTTTCTTGCCTGCTCATATCTGAACTTGCCGTAATCGATGATCTTACATACCGGCGGCTTTGCTGTCGGAGCAATCTTTACGAGATCCAGCTCCGCATCCTGCGCAAGCTTCTGAGCTTCCTTTGCAGACATAATTCCTAATTGTTCCCCATCCTGTCCGATAACCCGCACTTCTCTGTCGCGGATCTGCTCGTTAATCATTAATTCGCTAATTGTAGTACACCTCCGTAAATAGAAATACTCATTCCTTGTCCTGTCCGTTTTCTGTTGCCAAACTTTGTCTGCTGACAGTTTCACGCACAAAAAAAGCGGACAGCCACAGACTACCCACAAACATCTCTCCCTTTCCCCTCTTTCTAGCGGATACAAGGATCTGGATATTTAACCATCAGTCACTCTTTTGTGCTGCGGTGAGAGCGGATACTCTGCTTTGTTTTTCATACAACAGTTATATTATCACAGCCTCCTTTCTATGTCAAATACTTTTTTCAATATAATTTTTTTCTTGCTTTTTGCATACCACTATGCCATAATATACACACTTACTTTAAAGTGATACAGAAATAAGTTATTGAGAGATTAGGAGGGTACAAATGAAAGAGCGAAGTAATTTTTCCAGTAGACTCGGCTTTGTGTTGGCTGCGGCCGGTTCTGCTGTAGGACTAGGGAATATCTGGCGTTTCCCTTATCTGGCAGCCCAGTACGGAGGAGGAACATTCCTTCTCATCTATCTGATCCTTACTGTCACTTTCGGTTTCTCCCTTATGCTTGCGGAGATTGCTATCGGACGTAAAACGGGACTCAGTGCCATCGGAGCATTCAAGAAGTTAGATAAGCGTTTCGGCTTTCTCGGTGTTCTGGCATCCCTGGTACCAATCATTATCTTCCCTTATTATTCTGTAATCGGAGGATGGGTTACAAAATATCTGGCAGTTTTTGCGACAGGCGGTGGTAAAGAAGCTGCTGCGGATACGTACTTTTCCGAATTTACCGCTTCTCCGGTCGAACCTTTGGGATGGTTCTTCCTTTTCCTTGCCGCAACGGCCATCATCGTCCTCTTTGGTGTAGAAAAAGGAATTGAGAAAGTCAGCAAATTTATGATGCCGATTCTTGTCATCCTGACAGTTGGCATCGCAGTATATTGCATCACACTTCCAGGAGCCGAAGAAGGTGTCATATACTATTTAAAACCAAACCTGAAAGATTTCTCCAGCAAGACTGTACTTGCCGCTATGGGGCAGCTCTTCTATTCCATGTCCCTGGCCATGGGAATCATGGTTACATACGGCTCCTACATGCGGAAAGACAACAATCTGGAATCATCTGTCCGGCAGATTGAAATTTTTGATACCGGTTTTGCATTCCTTGCCGGTCTTATGATCATCCCTGCGGTATTTGTTTTCTCTGGAAAAGATGCGCTCCAGACGGGTCCGGGCCTGATGTTTGTTACGCTTCCAAAAGTATTTGCAAACATGCCTCTCGGCGGTTTTGTCGGAGCCGTTTTCTTCCTTCTTGTCCTGTTTGCCGCCCTTACTTCCTCCATCTCCCTGATGGAGACCATCGTATCTATTATCTGCGACAAGCTGCACTGGGCAAGAAAACGTTCTGCACTTACTGTAGCCGTATGTGCATTGATTCTCGGCGCTCCATCTTCCCTTGGATTTGGGCCTCTGAGTTTCATTAAGATTTTAAATCTTTCCATCCTGGATTTCATGGATTTTATAAGCAACAGCGTATTGATGCCGATCGTCGCATTCCTGACTTGCATTTTCGTAGGATTTTTCATCAAGCCAAAGTCAATTGCCGACGAAGTAAGACTGAGCAGTCCTACATTCAAAAGTGAAAAACTTTTTACTGTCATGATCAAGTGGATCGCTCCTATCTTCCTTGTTGCAATCCTGTTGAGCTCTGTATTCCACTGGGTATAATACGGGCTTCTTTCTGCGGGCACAGTGTCTATCGATACTGTGCCCGTTTTGCTGTATACTTTTCCCCGTTTTGGAAAAACTTCATACTGAAACAGGAAAAATGGAGGAACAATCAATGAAAGTTTCCAAAATCATACAGGAAAATATCGCTTATATCAACGAAGTACTCCCAGTAAAGGAAAGCTTTGATATCATAGAGAGAGACATGATCATCGGAGGACGGGAAAGTTGTTTTTTCTTTATCGATGGATTTATGAAAGATGAAGTCATGTCTAAAGTTATGGATACATTGTTTAAGCTTACACCGGAACAAATGCCAAAAACTTCCACAGAACTTTCCAGGACAATGATTTCCTATGTAGAAATCGATACCTTTTCTGAATTTGACGGAATCATAAAAAATATTTTATCCGGAGTAGCATGTCTCTTTGTGGACGGCTATGAATCCTGCATTGCTATCGACTGCAGAACATACCCTGCAAGAAGCGTAGACGAACCTGCCCAGGACAAATCACTCAGGGGATCCCGGGACGGATTTGTGGAGACAATCGTATTTAACACTGCTTTGATAAGAAGACGGATCCGGGATCCACATTTGACAATGAAAATGATGGAGATCGGAAAATCGTCCAGAACGGACGTTACGCTCTGCTATATGACTAATCGGGTAAATCAAGATCTTTTGAATCTTCTTATACAAAAATTTGAACAGATGAGAGAGCACGATCTCAAGATGAACCAGCAGACTCTGGCGGAACTTTTGTTTAAAAGGAAATGGTATAATCCTTTTCCCAAGTTCAAATATACTGAACGCCCAGATACAGCGGCGGCATGTATCATGGAGGGAAAAATTGTAATCCTCGTGGACAATTCACCTTCCGTCATGATTCTTCCGACTTCGATCTTTGACATAATCGAGGAGGCAAATGACTATTACTTTCCTACGCTGACCGGGATCTATCTGAAGATTTCCCGCAGCATCATTACAATTATGACTGTATTTTTGACTCCTCTCTTTCTTCTTTTTATGCAGAACCCCGAATGGATACCTGATGTATTTGATTTTGTGCTCGTAAGAAACACGATCAATATTCCTCTTTACTTCCAGCTCCTTTTGCTGGAACTGGCTATCGACGGTCTGCGCCTTGCCGCTTTGAACACGCCAAGTATGCTCAGCACGCCCCTCAGTGTTATTGCCGGTATCGTCATGGGCGAATTCTCTGTGCAGTCGGGCTGGTTCAATTCAGAAGTCATGTTATATATGGCTTTTGTGGCAGTAGCCAACTATACACAGCCAAACTTTGAGCTTGGTTACGCACTGAAGTTCATGCGTCTGCTTCTTCTTACACTGACCGCCCTTTTCAATTGGATCGGTTTTGCCGTCGGTTGCATCATAATTGTATGCTCCGTCTGCTTTAACCGTACTGTATCCGGCAGAAGCTACCTGAATATCCGTCTGAATTAACTGGGAGCATGACTGGACAGATTCAGATTTTTTTGGAATTTTTTCAAAAGTTTTTGCTTCATTCAGTAAAAAATGGTATGATTAAAAAAACTGAATGAGGAGGTTTTGCAAAAGTGAAAGAATTTGTTATTACAGCAGACAGTACCGTAGATCTGCCGAAAGAGTGGCTTGAAGAGCACCATATTCCGGTATTACGCTTATCATATACCATCGATGGACAGTCTTATCCGGACATGGAAGGGCTTTCCAAGAAAGAATTTTTCGACCGGATTCGTGCCGGTGCTATGCCTACCACATCCCAGGTTACCCCATCTCAGGCAAGAGAGTTTTTCGAATCGATTGTCAAAGATGGGAAAGACATCATCCATATTGGCTTTTCTTCCGGGCTCAGCGGAAGTGTGGGGAGCGAACAGCTCGCTGCCCAAGAGCTGATGGAAGACTACCCGGATTGCCGTATCACTGTCATTGACTCTCTGTGCGCCTGCCTGGGGGAAGCCCTTCTGCTCTACTATGTTTTGAAACAGAAACAGGAAGGAAAAGCCTATGACGAGATTGTGACATGGGCAGAAGAAAATAAACTCCATGTATGCCACAACGTCACAGTGGACGATCTTCATCATCTCCACCGCGGCGGACGTATCTCCAAAGCTACCGCTGTCCTCGGTTCGATGGTCAAAATCAAACCGATCATCCACGTGGACGACAACGGCAAACTTGTCGTTATTGGCAAAGAAAGAGGTCGAAAAAAATCCCTCCATAAGATTGTCGATATGATGGCAGATCAGATAAAAGGCTGGGACAATGAGATTGCCATGGTCACGCACGGCGACTGTGAGGAAGATGCACAGTATGTTGCCGACTTGATCAGAAAACAGTATGGAATCCAGACGGTGCTGATAAATGTGATCGGCACTGTCATCGGCAGTCACACTGGTCCAGGTGTTGTCGCAACTTTCTGCATGGGCAACAAACGATAATACCTTTTCTTTTCATATAGTCAGGGGCCGGACAGTTTTACAAACTATCCGGCCCCTGACATTTTCATTTTGATAAGCAAATCTTATTCGTAAATCGGATATCTGCAGCAAATATCCGTCACTCTCCTTCGGATCTCATCCGCACTGTTTTCAAAATCAACAGCAGCCATTTTTATGAGCGCCGCAATCTCTTTCATCTCTTCTTCTTTCAGACCTCTCGTTGTTACTGCCGGCGTCCCTATCCGAATTCCGCTTGTCACATTTGGGCTTTGTGGGTCATTTGGCACCGCATTTTTGTTGACTGTAATATAAACCTCATCGAGACGGTTCTGCATCTCTTTTCCGGTTAACGCCATTCCTGAGAGATTTACAAGCATCAGATGATTGTCCGTCCCACCGCTTACCAGGGAGAACCCCTCTTCCAGAAGCGCTTCGGAAAGAGCTTTTGCATTTTTCAGGATCTGGGCCTGGTATTCTTTAAATTCCGGTTTCAATGCCTCTCCAAAGCAGACTGCTTTTGCCGCAATGATATGTTCCAGAGGACCGCCCTGTGTCCCAGGGAAAATTGCCTTATCTATCTTTTTTCCATATTCTTCTTTACAGAGAATCAATCCTCCCCTTGGCCCTCGAAGTGTCTTATGAGTCGTCGTCGACACGACATCCGCGTACGGCACCGGATTCTGATGCAGCCCTGCCGCCACAAGCCCTGCGATGTGTGCCATATCCACAAAGAGGAATGCACCTACTTCTTTCGCGATATCCGCAAACAGATCAAAACGGATCTTTCTTGGATATGCCGATGCACCTGCCACGATCATCTTCGGCTGGCACTCTTTTGCGATCTTTCGGATCTCATCATAATCAAGCACTCCCTGATCGTTTACACTGTACGGCACAAAGTGATACAGTTTTCCCGACTGATTTACCGGGGAACCATGAGTAAGGTGTCCGCCATGATCAAGATTGAGTCCCATGACCGTATCTCCCGGTTTCAAAAAAGCCTGATAGACAGCCATATTCGCCTGCGCTCCGGAATGAGGCTGTACACATGCGTGTTCTGCACCGAACAGCTCTTTTGCCCTCTCGATAGCGATCGTTTCAATCTGATCAACGTTTTCGCACCCGCCGTAATATCTCCTGTTAGGGTACCCTTCCGCATACTTGTTGGCGGGAACGGTAGCCATCGCAAGCATAACAGCCGGACTTATAATATTCTCTGAAGCGATCAGCTCCAGATTTCGTTTCTGCCGCGCCATCTCGAGTTCCAGCCCGTGTCCTACTTCGGGATCACAACGTTTTACATAGTCCATTACTTCCTGCACCAGATTCATCGCAATTCCTCCTTGTGTTTGATAGATTTTATCTTTTTAAGTTCAAACGAAAGCCGCCTTACCTCGTCGTACTTCCGAATCCCCCGTTTCTTACTCCGTCCGCCTCATCATCGATAGTAATTCCATACTCCACAAAGATTCCCTGCATAAAACCTTCGTGTGCATTCAGTTCCACAGTTTTGTCCTCATTGGAATCATTGGTAATCTTCGCAAAAATATGTCCTTCATTGTCAGAATAATAGTAATCACTGTCGATGATACCTACCGTGTTATTAAGCTGAAGGCGATATTTGAAACCAAGTCCACTCCTTGGATAGCATTTCAGAACCCAGTTTTCCTCCATCCAGACACGAACTCCTGTCGGTATTTTTACCGTTTCTCCCGGTTTTAATACAACCGGATATGGTGTATAAAAATCATAGCCTGCGGAGCCTTTTGTCGCCCTCTTCGGAAGCGGCAGACTGTCATACACTTCTTTCGCCTCGTCTTCTTTCAAAATTCCCTGCGTCCCTGCAAGAAACTGCTCCAAACTGACCTTTTCAAATTTCGCGATTCTTTTCATGTACATACTCCTTTTGTCGTTTCCTTTTGTCGTTTCATCTAAAATTATACGGCATTTTGCTTTTCTTGTAAATCTATCTCTTTTCTGGTATGCAGTTTTTTCACGTACTACACCTTTCCAAAACTGCAGAAAGACCCGTGCCGGACAAGTCTATTCTTTGTCTGACACCGGGTCTTCCGGTTAATTTCCACATTCAATACTGATTTCATTGAAAAGATCCAGGATGCTGTCTACCGTGATCTCTTCCTTTTCTTTTCCTGCTTTGTCAAGGATGCATTTTCCCTGGTGCATCATAAGCATCCTGTTTCCATATTCTACGGCATATCGAAGATTGTGGGTAACCATGATGGTTGTAAGATTCTTTTCCTTTACAATCTGATCGGTCAGTTCCATGATGATCTCCGCTGTCTTCGGATCCAGCGCTGCTGTATGCTCATCCAGAATCAGGAAGTCAATAGGCGTCATCGTGGACATCAGAAGCGCCATCGCCTGCCTTTGTCCGCCGGAAAGAGATCCTACTTTGACATCCATTTTATCTTCCAGCCCAAGATTGAGGCTCTTGAGCTGCTCCCGATAGAATTCTTTTCTTCCCTTGTTGATCCCGCGCGACAGTCCGTAAGTTTTTCCCTTATTATCCGCCAGCGACATGTTTTCCAAAATTGTCATAGAAGGGCACGTTCCCAATGCCGGGTTCTGGTAAACTCTTCCAATACGGCGGTTTCTTTTATATTCTTTCATCCGGGAGATATCCTCCCCATCCATCAGGATCTGGCCGGCCTCGATAGGAATGCTCCCACAGAGAATATTCAGCATGGATGTTTTTCCAGATCCATTGCTGCCTACGACGGAGACGAAATCCCCTCTGTTGACTGTAAGGTTGAAATCGTCAAAAAGGCACATCTCGTTGATCGTACCTGGGTTGTAATATTTACTGATTCCTTTTAATTCAAGCATTTTTCTTTACCTTCTTTTTCCTTTCCATCCCGATGATGAGAATGATCAAAAACAGCACGGCTGTGATAAGTTTCATATCCTGCGGTTCACAGAATTTCAAAGCTGCTGCAACGCAAGCCTTATAGATGACAGATCCGATCAAAACAGCCGTAGTAGCTTTTAAAAACGTCAGGTTTCGGAACAGACTCGTTCCGATGATCACGCTTGCAAGCCCGATCACGATGGCGCCGGTTCCGCTGGAAATCTCAAACACTCTCTGTTCCTGGCAGAAAATGCATCCAGCAAGAGCCACAAGCCCGTTTGCAATGGCAAGTCCGAGAATCTTCACATTTCCCTGATCTTTCGCCAGGGATGTCACGAGATTTTCGTTATCTCCTACTGCCCGGAGAAGGAATCCCGATTTTGTCTTCATGTACAAATCCAGAAGGATCTTGCTGATCACTGCGATGACAAAGACGATGATCAAAACTTTATACTGAGCAAAATTTCCGGAGAAGATACCGTCCATTGTCTCATTGTCAAAAATACTTTTTTCTCCGAAGATTGGTACATTGGCCGTTCCCGCAAGGCGAAGATTGATCGTCCAGAGTGCCGTCATCATGATAATTCCGGAAAGAAGATCTCTTACTTTACATTTTACGTGGATCAGTCCTGTACAAACTCCTGCAAGCGCTCCCACAAGAAAGGAGACAGGGATCGTAAGATATGGATTTACCCCTTTGACAATCATTGTGGCCGTAACTGCAGCTCCAAGCGGAAAACTTCCGTCTACTGTCAGATCCGGAAAATCCAGAATCTTGTATGTGATATACACTCCAAGGGCCAGGATCCCATAGATCAGTCCCTGCTCTAAAATCGATATCCAAATGCTCATCTCTATTTTAATTTCCTTTCTACTTTGAAATCTCAGCAAACACTTCCACTGCTTCTCCCTTTAATGCTTCATCTACCGCAACGCCAAGGTTTTCCGCTGCTTTCGTGTTGATGTATAATCCCGGCTCAGAAATCGTCTCATATTTCATCTCAGACGCCTTTTTCTCTCCTTTTAATACCTGTGCCGCCATCTTTCCTGTCTGCTTTCCAAGCTCGATATAGTCAAGTCCCTCTGCAGCTATGCAGCCAAGTTTGACCTGTTCAATCTCACTTCCGAATACCGGGATCTTTTTCTCGTTTGCTTTATTTAAAATCGTTGCCAAAGAGTTGACAACCGTATTATCTGTCAGATTTGTAAGACAGTCTACTTCTCCCAGCAGTTCATCCGTGGCAAGAGAGATATCAGCCGTCTGAGAAATACCCTTTGTGACAATCTCAAGATTGTAATCCCCCGCCAGTTCTTCGTATGTCTCGATAGCTGATATGGAATTCACCTCGCTTGTCGTATAGAGAATACCAACCTTTTTCGCATCCGGAAGCATCCTGCGTATCAATTCCAACTGTTCCTTGATCGGAAGTTCATCACTCGTCCCCGTCACTTCGCCTACCGGCGTCCCATCGTCTTTCGCGAGTTTGGCAAGCTTTGGATCTGTTACTGCCGTGTAGATGACAGGAATACCTGCATTCATGGCGGAATTGTATGCTGCCTGTGCAGCCGGTGTCGCTATGCCGCAGATGAGATCTGCTTTGTTTGAGACAAAGGAATCTGTGATCTGTTTTGCCGTACTTTGATCAGCTGCCGCATTTTTGTATTCTATTTTCAGATTCTTTCCTTCTTCAAGTCCTTCTTCTTTCAACCCTTGGATAAAGCCTTCCCGGCAATTGTCCAGGGAACCATGTTCTGCAAACTGGGAAATTCCTATCGTATACTGCTCCTCCCCGGATGTTCCTCCCTCTTCTTTGCTGCCGCATCCTGCTGTCATTCCGATAACCATCATTGTGCTCAATAAAACTGCCGCAATTTTTCTTTTCATTTTCTTTCTCTCCTTTTCTGATTTTTACCTCGCTCTCCGCACGAAAACGGAGAACTCTCTGATTTGAGTTTCCTCTTTCGGATATCATATGCCAGATACCCTGCTGCCAGTCAAAGAAAGGAAGTGGTTTTATTTCTCATGCAATATTTCCCATGAAATATAAAAACCGCCTCAAGCTTATTTCTGCTTGAGACGGTAATAAATCTCTTTATTATCGCGGTACCACTCAACTTGACATCAAGTCCACTTTCTCATGTACTAACATACACTCCTGATTGATAACGGGTTCGGTTCCCGACACACCATACTTGCCTTACGGCTTTCAGGCAGCCCTCAAAAGTCCATTCGGCTATCCGCTCCATACGGCAATCCCACCATCTGCCGCTCTCTGTGATCTTGCATGACAACTTACTCATCTTTCTCAACGGTTTATGCTATGAAATATAAAATTCATGCTTATACATTACCATGTTAAAGTGTTTGTGTCAAGCAATTTTTCGAGAAAATTTTCTCAGACTTTTTTATTCTGATGTTTCCTGACAAGAACATTTCTCCAGAATCTCTCTGGCAATATTGAAAATTTCTTTCCCGTCTGTCACGATTTCCACATCAGCTGCTTTTTCATACCATGGTCTGCGCCTTTCCAATAATTCTTCTATATAAGAAACCGACTTATTCTTTTCCAGGATTGGTCTGTCATGACTGTCACGAACCCGCTCAAAGATTGTCTTCGGGGAAGCAGACAAAAGGACGATTGTCCCGCTTT
Organism: Sellimonas sp.; assembly: GCF_047234585.1. Lineage (NCBI taxonomy): Bacteria > Bacillati > Bacillota > Clostridia > Lachnospirales > Lachnospiraceae > Sellimonas > Sellimonas sp. The sequence goes on from NZ_JBKSWG010000004.1 coordinate 130,338, forward strand.
TTGTCATCTCCTCTACATTTTCCTGGCGAAGCGGCACTCCTCCCCCACAGGATACGATCACATCTTCTTCTTTCTGCATCTCTCTAAGAAAATCCGTCTCCAGATTCCGGAAATATTCCTCTCCGTCAGTATCAAAAATTTCAGGGATTTTTCTTTTTTCACGCTTCTCGATTTCCTTATCCATGTCAAGAAGCTTCCTCCCCGTCATGCGGCAAAGCTCTTCCGATATCGTCGTCTTTCCGGTACCCATAAATCCGATCAAAAATATATTTCTCACTTTTTGTCTCCTTGTCTGTTTTTGTCTGATTTTTTCACATTGACTTTAACACACTGAACCGGTATAATTTTACCATAAATCATTCTATATAGAAAGAGGTTCCTAATTTATGTCTATAAAAATCAACGGTCACACAAAACTTCTTGGTTTTTTCGCCGACCCTGCATCACATTCCAAATCCCCTGCCATGTATAACACTGCATTCGAAAAACTGGGGATCAATTGTGTCTATCTGGCATTTTGCATCAACCAGGATACGCTGAAAGATGCCATCGGCTCTATGCGAACACTTGGTATGAGAGGGGCAAATCTCTCCATGCCTAATAAAACCTCCGTTTTCCCATATCTCGATCATATTTCCAAAGAGGCTGATCTCTGCGGCGCTGTCAACACGATCGTCAACAATGACGGAATCCTAACAGGATATAATACCGATGGCACAGGTGCCATGATGGCCCTCCAGGCAAATAGCTGCCCGGTCCGCGGCAAAAATCTTGTCGTCCTTGGCGCAGGAGGCGCCGGCACAGCCCTCATCGCTCAGGCCGCTCTGGACGGCGCAAAAGAGATTTCTGTTTTTGTGCGGGAAAAAAGCATACAAAAGCATACAGCATTCATCGAAAAAATCCGAACAGCGACCGGCTGCGCCGTTCATCTTCTCAGCCTGGAAGATACGGCGTTGCTCCGTTCTGTTCTTTCTGATGCGAATATTCTGATCAATGCCACCAATGTAGGCATGGCTCCTCACACAGATGCGTCTCCGATTCCGGGCATCTCCTTCCTACATCCGGGTCTTTTTGTGATGGACATCATTTACTCTCCGGCCAGAACACGTCTTCTCGAAATGGCAGACGCAGCCGGCTGTCCGAACACCAACGGGCTGGCCATGCTCCTCTACCAGGGTGCTGCTGCTTTCCGGCTTTATACGGGGGAGGATCTTCCGCTGGAAGATGTAAAGAAAGCTTGGGAAATGTAACATATTTTCTTTTGGTTGACGGTTTTTAACGACGCCGCTATAATAGATTTATATGTTTCGAAATGAGGGAATCAAATGAAAGAATCAGAACAAAACAAAGAAAAGACAGCAAAGGATGAGACTTCCCATATCATTCCCCGTTTTGGGAAAAAAGGGCCTTCCAAGCTGCGCCAATCTTTCAGCAGAGGCATGACATATTTTCTTGTGGTGGCGGCATGTATTGTTCTTTATTTTGCATTTTTGAGGGCAGATATCCTTGCCGACAGTGTCCGTACTGTCATCGGTATTCTAAAGCCCATCATCTATGGATTTGCCATCGCTTATCTGCTGAATCCAATTGTAAAAACAGTCGACAAGTATCTTTTTCCTATACTTGGGAAAAAACTGAAAAAGCAAAAGACGGCGGAAAAGCTTTCCCGCATGACCGGCATTCTTTTGGCCTTGGTTTTTCTCTTTGCAATCATATTAGCTCTGTGCAACATGCTGATACCGGAATTGGCAAGAAGTATCGAAAATCTTATTACAACACTTCCTGCCCAGATGAATGCGGGGATGGACAAACTCACAGAATTGCAGTCTGACAAATCAACAACCGGTATGATCATCAAGAATCTGCTGAACCATGCCACAGAGAGCTTTCAGAACTGGATACAGACAGATCTCCTGCGTCAGATCAATGTCATTATGACTAATCTTACCACTGGAGCCATCAACATTTTAAATGAAGTTTTCCAGTTTTTGATCGGATGCATCGTATCTGTGTACGTACTCCTTAGCAAGGAGCTCTTTGCTGCACAGGCGAAGAAAATCATCTACGCAGTCATGACAACCGACCATGCAAACATGACGCTTCACATTACGAGAAAGAGCAATGAAATCTTCGGCGGTTTCATTATCGGAAAGATCATCGACTCTGCCATCATCGGCGTCCTGTGTTTCCTTGGAATTACATTGCTTGACATGCCGTATGTCGTACTTGTAAGCGTGATCGTCGGTGTGACGAATGTCATCCCATTCTTTGGGCCGTATATCGGAGCCATACCGTGTATCATCCTGATCGGTCTTACCGATCCGTTAAAGGGACTTTATTTTGCCATCTTCATTTTGCTTCTCCAGCAGCTGGACGGAAATGTCATCGGTCCAAAGATTCTCGGGGATTCCACCGGTCTTTCTGCTTTTTGGGTCGTATTTTCTATCCTTCTTGGAGGCGGATTGTTCGGTTTCGTAGGAATGATCGCCGGGGTACCGACATTTGCTGTGCTCTACTATATTTTCAAGATGATCATCGAAAATAAACTGGAGAAAAAGAAACTCCCTTGTCAGACGGCAGAATACGGAGATGTCGACCACATGAAGGAAGACGGATCCTTTGTCTACATAAAAGAAGAAAATAAGAAAAAAGGAGAGGACTAGCCATGCCGATTCGTGTACAGAATGAGCTGCCTGCAAAAGAAATACTGGAGCAGGAAAATATATTTGTAATGGATGAACACCGCGCCACCCATCAGGACATCCGTCCTTTAAAGATCGGCCTTTTGAACCTGATGCCGCTCAAAGAAGATACGGAATTACAGCTTCTGCGCTCTTTTTCCAACACACCGCTCCAGGTAGATGTGACATTTGTCATGGTGTCCAACCATGAATCAAAAAACACGTCCGCCAACCATCTCAACAAATTTTATGTAAAATTTCAGGATATCAAAAACCAAAAATTCGACGGTTTCATCATTACCGGTGCTCCTATCGAGCATCTCCGCTTTGAGGAAGTCGACTACTGGGATGAAATGAAAGAGATCATGGACTGGACAAAGACAAATGTAACCTCCACGATCCACCTGTGCTGGGGAGCACAAGCTGCCTATTACTATCATTTCGGGATTGATAAATATCCGCTTGACAAAAAGCTTTTCGGTGTCTTTAAGCATCGTGTCCTGAATCGCAAGATCCCTCTTGTACGCGGATTTGACGACGTATTCTACGCGCCTCATTCCCGCCACACTCAAATCGATCCGGAGAAAATCCGGGCCATAAGCGATCTTGTAATCCTGGCCGAATCCGATGAAGCAGGCATCTTCCTTTCCATGACAAAAGACGGCCGACAGATCTTCGTCATGGGACATCCGGAATATGACCGTATGACACTGGATCAGGAATACAAAAGAGATAAAGCAAAAGGTCTTCCGATCGATATCCCAGTCAATTACTACCCGGATGACAACCCGGAAAATAAACCACTCCTTACATGGAGATCTAATGCCAATAATCTTTACACAAACTGGCTCAATTATTACGTTTATCAGGTAACTCCGTACGATATGGTCGGGACACCGTTTTAAATGTACCACGCAAAAACCTCCAAACTGACAGACAGTCTGGAGGTTTTTTGGTTCAGTCATATTCTGACAGGGATTCAATTGTTCTTTTATCTGCACTTGAATGTTGCACACTCTGTGCCTTCACATGTGCAGGCTCCGCCGCCCTCTACGCTGATCTTTCCTGCCATGCATTTGCATGACTCGTTATAGCAGCATTCCTGCGCTTTACAGTCGATCATGCTGACAGGGGAAGCTTCCATTGTGGCGTTGCTGTACGTGCCGCTCTTTCTCTCTTCAAAGCTGTCACAACATGTATCGGACGCCTGTTTTGCCTGTTCTCCTCCGACATGGATCGCATCCAGGTTACAGTAATAGTTCTGATTGTGCATACAGTTCTGCACGGTACATTTCAATTCTGGCATGTTTTCTACCTCCTTAGTTTTATTCAGAGTGTAGTATGCCCGAATATTTTGCCGTCTATTCTTCGGATTTTACTTCACGTTTTGTTTTTTCAAAAATTTCTTTTTTGATATCGCCGATAAATTCATCGAGTGTTCTTTGTCCTTCATCTCCGGCAAACCGGCTTCTGACTGACACAAGACCCTCTTCCTGTTCTTTTGCGCCTACCACAAGCATATACGGAATTTTCTGCATCTGAGCTTCCCTGATCTTGTATCCGATCTTTTCAGCTCTCGTGTCGATCTCCACGCGAATTCCGGCATTTTTCAATGCTTCAAACACACTCTGTGCATAATCCAGATATTTGTCGGAGATTGGAAGCACTTTTACCTGCACCGGAGCAAGCCATGTAGGGAATGCCCCTGCAAAATGTTCGATGAGAATACCAAGGAATCGTTCGATAGATCCGAATACAACCCGGTGAATCATGATCGGACGATGTTTTTCTCCGTCTGCTCCTGTATATTCCAGCTGGAAACGCAGCGGAAGCTGGAAATCAAGCTGGATTGTTCCACACTGCCAAGTACGTCCAATGGAATCTTCCAGATGGAAATCAATCTTTGGCCCGTAGAATGCCCCATCCCCTTCGTTTACCACGTACGGAAGTCCGAGGGAGTCAAGTGCCTCTCTCAGGGCATCTGTTGCCATGTTCCAATCCTCATCGCTTCCCATGCTGTCTTCCGGGCGTGTGGACAGTTCCACATGGTATTTAAATCCAAACAGTGTGTAGACTTCATCGATCAGTTCTGCCACACCGCGGATCTCATCTTTGATCTGCTCTGGAGTCATGAAGATATGGGCATCGTCCTGCGTGAAGCAGCGGACACGCATAAGTCCATGCATCTGTCCGGATTTTTCATGACGGTGTACGATCCCAAGTTCTCCCATACGGAGCGGAAGATCACGGTAAGAACGCGGTTCTGATTCGTATACGAGGATACCGCCCGGACAGTTCATTGGTTTTACTGCAAAATCCTGCTCATCGATAACCGTTGTATACATATTTTCTTTGTAATGTCCCCAGTGTCCACTTGTCTCCCACAGATGTCTGCTCAGCATGATCGGAGTGGAAATCTCAACGTACCCGTGTTTTGTATGAATGTCTCTCCAGTATTCCAGAAGTGCGTTTTTCAGCGCCATTCCTTTCGGAAGGAAGAATGGGAATCCAGGTCCTTCCTCTCTCATCATAAAGAGGCCAAGTTCCTTTCCAAGCTTTCTGTGATCGCGCTTTTTAGCCTCTTCCAGTCTTTCCAGATATTCGTCCAGATCTGCCTTCTTTGTGAAGGAAGTTCCGTAGATTCTTGTAAGCATCTTGTTTTTCTCGTCGCCTCTCCAGTACGCTCCCGCAAGGCTTGTGAGCTTGAACGCCTTGACCGGTTTTGTGCTCATCAGGTGCGGTCCTGCGCAAAGGTCCGTGAATTCTCCCTGTCTGTAGAAGCTGATCACGGCATCCTCCGGAAGATCCTCGATAAGCTCCACTTTATACGGTTCTTCCTTTTCCTTCATCAAGGCGATAGCTTCCTCTCTCGGAAGAGTAAATGACTCGATAGGAAGTGCTTCTTTTACGATCTTTTTCATTTCTTTTTCGATTTTTTCCAGATCATCTGTTGTAAACGGAGTCTCTCTGTCCACGTCATAATAGAACCCATCCGCGATAGCCGGTCCGATCGCCAGTTTTGTATCCGGATACAGTCTCTTTACCGCCTGTGCAAGGATGTGGGAAGAAGTATGACGGAATGTATCCCGTCCTCCTTCGTCGTTAAATGTAAGGATGTTCAGCTCACAGTCTTCTGACAGGACTGTCCTTAAATCTACGACTTCTCCATTTACTTCCCCCGCCATGGCAACTCTGGCGAGCCCTTCGCTGATATCCGCCGCAATATCAATTACGGACTTACTTTCGTTATATTCCTTTACGGAACCATCTTTCAATGTAATCTTCATCTCATATCTCCTTTTCTTATTTTTTCATATTCTCTATTTCAGCATGACGCGTTCCCGGTCCGGATGTTCCCCCGACCATCCCGTCGGCGGCATCGTGTCCAGACGGCACATGTCTTCCATACTGATTTCAAAACCGAAAACATCTTTATTGTTCTTCATCCTTTCCTCGGACGATGCCTTCGGGATCGGTATGACTCCTTTCTGGAGAGCATATCGAAGGCAGATCTGTGCTGGAGAAACCTGATATTTCGTAGAGAGTTCCTCGATGAGCCTATCGTCCATGACACGCGCTCTCCCAAGAGGGCTCCACGCCTGCACCCAAATCCCTTTTTCCTTGCAGTACCTTACCGCTGCTTCCTGGGTATATCCCGGATGAAACTCCAGCTGATCTACCGCCGGAACAATCCTGCACGTTTTCAAAAGGCTTTCGATATGGTGCGGAAGAAAATTGCTAAGTCCGATTGCCCTTATCTTCCCTTCCTCACACAATTCTTCCATCGCTTTCCACGTCTCCCGATCCAGCTCCTCCCAGTCATCGTAGTCTGGAGTCGGCTTCGGCCAATGGATCAGATATAGATCCAAGTAGTCTGTCCCGAGATTTTTCAGTGTCCTCGTGAAAGCCTTTTTTGTATTTTCGTATCCCATTTCATCTTTCCAGACTTTGGACACGATGAAAAATTCTTTCCTCGGTATACCACTTTCCCGGATCGCCTCCCCGACATACTTCTCCGTCCCATAAAAAGAGGCCGTATCCAGATACCGGTACCCACAGCGGATCGCCTTTCTGATCACTTCCGACGTATCTCCTTTTACCGCTTTGTATGTGCCAAATCCTATAGCCGGAATTTGGACTCCGTTGTTCAAAGTGATAAGTTCCTTGATCTGTTCCATATCCCTCTCCTTTCAAAATAGAGTTTTTTTGCCATAAAAAATCCCCTGCAGCTTTCACACTGCAAGGGACGAGTATTTCAACCCGCGGTTCCACCCCGCTTATGTGCCTTTACATGGCACACATCTCATTTGAATGATAACGGTTTCAAGCCGGGCGGTTTTGCCGCCGCTCAGAGGTAGTTTTCAGATGGTTCCGTGATAAAGGGCTTCCAGCCTTAGACCCTTCTCTCTGTATCCTTTCCGCATCCTACTCGTCTCTTCAACGCATTTGCCTTTTACTATGGTTCTCATTATAATCACTGCTATTTTATTTGTCAATGCTCATTTTGCCTGCTTTCCATATCCTCCGAACCGGAAATACGAGAACAGCCAATATCTCTCGGAGCAGATAATTGAGAAAAAGCACCGGCTCTGACTTTGCCGTGACCGGGTAAAGATTCTCATAGCCCACATATTTTCCGAGCATGACTGCCCGATACATGTGAAAACTGTTCGTCACGACTCCTGTCCTCTTCTTTTTACTGTCTGGAACTTCTTCAATGGAATACTTCATATTTTCCTCTGTGGATGTGGATTTTCCTTCCCGGACGATACGGCTTTTTAGAATACCGGCCTCTTCCAGATAGGACGCCATCGCCTCCGCCTCTGAGATATCTTCTCCTTTTCCTTTGCCTCCGGACACGATCGCCTTTGTGTCTGGATTTTCCTGCAGATACCGGAAGGCTTTCTCAAGTCTCAGGCGGAGGGAAATGGTAATCCTCCTGCCATCTACCTTTGCACCCAGCACGATCAGGTAATCAAGCCTCTTTTCTTCCGGCTTTCTCAAAAGAAACACCATCCGAATGAAAATAAAGAAAACAGCGGCGCAGAACACCGTCCCTGCAGCCGCTGAAATGATCTTTATCGTTTCCGGTATCTGACTCCGGCATACTTCTGCAAAAATCAGAACTATCCCTGAAAAAAGCCATACCCGGGAAAATGTGGCATTCCACCTTCTCACATACACACATATGACCGCATAGTAAAGAAGGAACAGAACTCCTGCTGTCTGCAGCATTAGTTTTTGCCGCAGCAGTGTTTATATTTCTTTCCGCTTCCGCACGGACACGGATCGTTTCTTCCGATTTTCTTTCCTTCTCTCACAAATGTGTGCATTTTCTTTGCTTCTTTGTAAAGAGCCTTCTGCTGCTCTTCGGAAAGAAGGATATTCCACTGCGGAAGTCCGTACAGCCAGTCTGCCTTCGCATCTACCATATTTTTGTACAGTTTTTCTTTATCGTAAATCAATGTGACTTCTGTGTTCTCATCCATCGTCTCGATCGGGTTTTCCTGTACGAGGCTTTCATTGATACCATCCAGAAAGCCAACCATTGTCATAAGCTCCACGCCGTACTTTTCAGCCAGCTCTTTTACTGTACCTTTCACTTTCTCATCCGGATTGGAAAGCAGTTTTTCATAAATCCCTTTCTCGATCTGGAAATAAGCTCCCCAGAATTTTTCCAGTTGATCTTTTGTCATTTCTCTGGAATAGGCTGTCTCTCTCCATTGTTCTAATAACGTACTCATTTCACGAATTCTCCTTTGCCTTTATATTCCTCGATAAGGAATATTATATAACACGCATGTCCGGATTGCAAGCAAAACCCTCCGCCAAGCCTTGCTTTTCCACTTGTTTTTCTATATAATAAAAACAGTTTCAAAGCTTACGGAGGGTCTATTCATGAAAAAAACAAAGCGCATTCTCGCATGGATCGGGATCATCCTTCTGATCGCCATGTACGGCAGTACTCTTCTCTTTGCCCTGATCGATCATTCCAAAACTCAGGGATTTTTGAAGGCATCTATCGCCTGTACGATCTTCGTGCCGGTCCTTCTCTACGCATATACGATGTTCTACCGGTTTTCACACCATGATTCCGGAGAAGATGAAGATGATGAAAATAAGTTTTAACTCATCCAAAGCAGGGGAACCATCCTGCTTTCTTTTGTCGTCTCTCTCTCTTCTTTTTCTTCTCTTCTGATCCGTTCTCGTTTACTCAAGTATTCTTCTATCGTCAGCACTTCGATCGTGTCTGTCCATCTGTTCTGCTGCATGATCCTGCCTCCTTTTCTTTTCGGTATCTTCATTATATGCTCCTGCTCCTGGAATTATGACATTTCCATCATAACCTTCTTCTGTGTCTATTGTATGGAAAAATTCGAAACCATTTTTGTTTTTATTTCATCACTTTATCTCTTGACAGTGCGAAAGTTTTATTTTAAACTAGAAACTGATTTTCTAAAGGAGGACTAAATGATATGAAGCAATTGATAATACCAGACGGCTATGCATCTCCCCTTTCCATCCGCGAGACTGAGGTTGCCATAAAAGAAGTGAAAGACCATTTTGAGCGTTCCCTTGCCAAAAATCTGCATCTGACCCGTGTCTCCGCCCCTCTTTTCGTGAAACCGGAATCCGGATTGAACGACAACTTAAATGGTGTGGAGCGTCCTGTCTCTTTCGGGATCCGAGAACAGGATGATGCCAATGTAGAGATCGTACACTCTCTTGCCAAATGGAAACGGTATGCTTTAAAACGCTATGGCTTTCATTCAGGCGAAGGGCTCTACACAGACATGAGCGCCATCCGGCGGGATGAAGACACCGACAATCTGCACTCTATCTATGTGGATCAGTGGGATTGGGAAAAAGTAATCTCCAGGGAAGAGCGAAACGATGAGACACTGGAGTACACCGTGCGAAAAGTTTACGCCGCTTTAAAAGAGACTGAACATTTCATGGCAAGAAGATACAATTACATAGATGAGATTCTTCCGGATGAGATTACTTTTATCACTTCCCAGGAACTGGAAGATATGTATCCGGATTCTGACCCAAAAGAACGGGAATATTTGTTTGCCAAAAAGAAAAAGGCAATTTTTATCAAACAGATCGGAAAAACTCTCACCTCCGGCAAAAAGCATGACGGACGTGCCCCGGACTACGATGACTGGGATCTGAACGGGGATATCATCGTGTACTATCCGGTTCTGGATATCGCACTGGAACTCTCTTCGATGGGAATCCGCGTGGATGAAGAGTCTCTTGCGCGTCAGCTTACTTTGGCAGGATGCGAAGACCGGGCTCATCTCGATTTTCAGAAATCTCTTTTGAACGGTGAGCTCCCATACACTGTCGGCGGCGGAATTGGACAGTCCCGCATCTGTATGTTTTATTTGAGAAAAGCTCATATCGGCGAAGTACAGTCCTCTATCTGGCCAGATGATATTTCAAAAGCAGCTGTCGAAAGCGGTATTCATCTTTTGTAAAAAACGGTACTGTCTTTCCTTGAAAACAAAAACTCCCGCCCCTCAAGCAAAGGGTGGGAGTTTTTATTGTTCTCTTTTGCTTTTCTATCTGTAAATGATATCGTCTCTTCCTGGTCCATTGGACACAAGTGTGATCGGATACCCGATCTTTTCTTCCACAAATTCAATGTATTTGCGGCAGTTTTCCGGAAGATCCTCGTATTTTTTAATTCCCCGGATATCACATTTCCATCCCGGAAGCTTTTCGATGACTGGTTTTGCTTTTTCCAGCAAGTAAGTCGGCGGAAATTCTGTTGTAATCTCTCCATCGATATCGTAAGCGACACAGACTGGAATTTCTTCCAGATATCCCAGAACATCCAAAACAGTAAACGCCACATCTGTCGTTCCCTGCATCCGGCATCCGTATTTTGAAGCCACTACGTCAAACCATCCCATTCTTCTCGGCCTTCCCGTCGTAGCTCCGAATTCTCCGCCGTCTCCTCCGCGGCGTCTCAGCTCATCCGCTTCTTCCCCGAAAATCTCACTTACAAAAGCACCTGCTCCTACTGCACTGGAATATGCCTTGCACACAGTCACTACCTTTTTGATTTCGTACGGCGGAATTCCTGCTCCAATTGCTCCATACGCAGCAAGGGTAGAAGAAGATGTAACCATCGGGTAAATTCCGTGATCTGGATCTTTCAGTGTTCCAAGCTGGCCTTCCAGCAGGATTTCCTTTCCTTCTTTCAGAGCTTCGTGAAGGAATAAGGATACATCGCACACGTACGGCTCGATCATTTTCTTATATCCCATCAGCTCTTCAAACAATTCATCCGGATTGATCAGCGGTTTATGATATAAATGTTCCAGAAGGACATTTTTCTGTTCTGCCACACGAACAACTTTTTCTTTTAATAAGTCTTCATCAAACAGTTCGCTTACCTGAAATCCGATCTTTGCATATTTATCTGAATAAAATGGTGCGATCCCGGACTTAGTAGAACCAAAAGATTTCTTTCCAAGTCTTTCTTCCTCGTACTGGTCGAACAGTTTGTGATAAGACATTACCATCTGTGCTCGATTAGATACTTTGATCTTCGGCATCGGCACATCTCTGTCCACGATGGACTGAATTTCTCCTATCAGAACCGGGATGTCAAGAGCTACGCCGTTTCCGATAACACTGGTTGTATGATCATAGAACACGCCGGATGGTAGTGTATGAAGTGCAAACTTTCCATAGTCGTTGATGATTGTATGTCCCGCATTTGCTCCTCCCTGGAAACGAACAATGATATCCGCTTTTTCCGCGAGCATATCCGTGATCTTACCTTTCCCCTCGTCTCCCCAGTTGGCACCTACTACTGCTTTTACCATAACATATCCTCCTGTATGTGAATTCGTTTTTCAACCACCTATGCATTATACTATATTTTTTCGTAAATGTACATTTGATTTTTCATTTTTTGCCGAAAGATTTCGAAAAACATGGGGTTTTTCGCGTTCTGACTGCCTTTCCTTTTCATCCGCCTACATAAGCGGGGCGAAAAGCCGCAGTATCTGTCCTTCTATCTTGGTCTTCAGGCTCCGTTCCCGCACTTCTTTCAATGTCACGCGCTGACATTTCTGTAAAGTCTCCTGGAAATCCTTCTCGATATCTGCCACCACTTTATTGTTGTAGATGAAAACCCCATTCTCAAAGTGCAGGTAAAGGCTCCTGAAATCCAGATTGATCGTTCCCACTGTGGCAGTATCGTCGTCAGACACAAATATCTTGGCATGAACAAACCCAGGCGTGTACTCATAAATCTCCACTCCTGCCTCTATAAGCTCTTTGTAATACGTCTTTGCCACGGCAAATGCGTACGGCTTATCTGGAATATGGGGCATGATAATAATAACCTCTATCCCACTCTTTGCCACTCTCGTAAGAGTTGTGAGCATCTCATTATCAAGAATGAGATACGGTGTCATGATGTGTACATAGTCCTTAGCATGATTCAGGATATGAAAATACACTTCTTCTCCGACATTTTCGTTGTCATACGGGCAGTCCCCATATGGAAGTACATATCCAAGAGACTCGTCAAATATCTTCTTGGCCGGCCGCACATAGCGATCATAGTTTTCACTTTTTCTCTCATCCACATTCCACATATTGAGAAACATAACAGTAAGACTCCGGACCGCGTCGCCCGACAACATGATCGCCGTATCCTTCCAGTGTCCGAACCGTTCTTTTCGATTAATATACTCATCTCCAAGGTTTATCCCCCCTGTAAATCCGACCTTTCCGTCGATCACACAAATCTTTCTGTGATCCCGATTATTCTGTATGGTGGACAGGATCGGGCGGATCGGGTTAAACATCTTACACTGAATTCCTCTGCTTCGGAGATATTTCGGATAATCATACGGCAGCATGCTGATACTGCACATGCCGTCATACATAAATCTTACTTCAACCCCCTCGGATACCTTGTCTTCAAGTATGCGCCTTACTTCGTCCCACATATAGCTTTCTTCCACGATGAAGTACTCCATAAAAATGAAATGCTCTGCCTTTTTCAGTTCTCTGATCAGCGCCTTAAATTTATCTTCGCCCAAAGGGTAGAACTCCATATCTGTATTGCCGTATGTCGGAAATCCCAAGTGTTTTCCAAGATAATAAGACAAATTTTTATTTGCCAGTTTGCTCTCCTTCATAGCTGAGATGATCCCCATATCCTGCTGCATGTACGGGCTGCTTTCTTCCCGCAGAACACGCAGCCGCTTTCCGATATATCTTGTACCAAGCTGGGTTTTTACATAAATATAAAAGATCGACCCAAAGAGCGGCAGTGCCATGATGCACAAAATCCATGTCATCTTGAATGCTGGATTTTCTTCCGAATTGATAATATAGATCACGACAAAAAATCCGATGATCATAAATACTCCATACAGATACGTCCATTTATCTGCAAGGGCATAAATTCCAAGAAACATTGCCGCAAACTGCACAAGAACAAACAGTAAAAGAATCGCAGTACGGCCATAAATAACGCTAAAAAGTTTCTTCTGTACTTTTTCTTTTTTACTACTCTGCAATTTTTCCAATCCTTTTTTTCTATTCTGAACATGGTACATTCTATCATATTTCGGAATGGTCCTCAACTCCATTCCTCTGAAAACTTTACACATGTTGTCAGATAACTATTAATAAAAAATAAATTTGCTAAACTCCCTTTTCTTTCTTCCCCAAAAGTATTACAATAATTGTATATGAATCAACAGAAAGGAGTACCCTTGACTATGAGTAAATGGAAAAAAGGTATCGTAGGTCTCGCAGCGATCGGTGCTGCTGCCGCAGGAATTCTTTATATGAAGAATAAGAAAGAAAATGAGGATCTGGAAGATGAATTTGCAGACGATTTTGAAGATCTGGATTTTGATCTGGACGATGATCTCGGCGATACTTCCGGGCGTGAATATGTCCCTCTGAACAATGCTTCCCACTCCGAATCGGCAAAAGGCGAAGCGGCTGAAAAAAAGCCTGAAGAGAAAACGGAAGAAACAGAAAAGAAAACTGCCGCATCTGACGAAGAATAGAACGAAAAGAAAAAATGCTGTCCTGTTGAGAGGACAGCTTTTCTTACATCAGGAGGTGTTTTGAAATTGAACTTTTCTGACCTTACTTTAGTGCCAAGCAGCCATTTAAAACCCCTTGATATGATATCCGGTTTCCAGGTACGTCCCGGATTCTTTCTCTATCCGGGCACAACGGTCATTCCAGGCGGTGTAAATTTTACGATCCAGTCCAGGGGAGCCAGTTCGTGTGAACTCCTCTTATTCCATCGCGAAGCAGAAGAACCGTTTGCAGTTCTCCCCTTTCCTGACCATTACCGTATCGGTTTTGTCTACTCCATGATCGTATTTGGCCTGGATATCGAAGAGTTTGAGTACGCCTATCGCCTGGATGGTCCTTATGAGCCAAAGAAGGGACTTCTGTTTGATAAAAGGCAGATTCTACTTGATCCATATGCCAAGGCTGTTACCGGGCAAAGCCGATGGGGATGCAAAAACGACATCTCTCATGGCTACCGGGCGCGCGTCGTGCGCAACAATTTTGACTGGGGAGCAGAAAAACACACTCCGCTTCTCATGTCCGATACGATCATCTATGAACTTCATGTTCGCGGATTTACAAAAGACACTTCTTCTGGTGTAGATCATCCCGGCACCTTCCGGGGCGTTATGGAAAAAATCCCCTATCTCAAAGAACTTGGGATCAACACAGTAGAACTAATGCCGGTATTCGAGTTTGATGAGATGAGGGACTGCCGGCTCATCGATGAGAATCAGCTTTTGGATTACTGGGGATACAATCCGGTCAGCTTTTTTGCGCCTAATACAAGCTACGCCTCCTCTTCCGAATATAATCAGGAAGGCTGGGAATTAAAACAACTGATCAAGGCACTCCATGAGGCCGGTATGGATGTGATCTTTGATGTCGTTTTCAATCACACAGCTGAAGGAAATGAAGAGGGACCATATATTTCATTCCGAGGATTTGATAACAACATATACTATCTCCTTACCCCAGACGGACAATATTACAATTTCAGCGGCTGCGGAAATTCTCTGAACTGCAACCATCCAGTGGTGCAGAACCTCATTCTTGACTGCCTTCGCTATTGGGTTACAGATTATCATGTGGATGGATTCCGTTTTGACCTTGCCTCCATCCTTGGGAGAAACGAGGACGGTTCCCCTATGAGCCAGCCGCCTCTTTTGCAATCTCTTGCCTTTGACTCTATCCTAGGCAAAGTCAAGCTCATCGCGGAGGCATGGGATGCCGGAGGTTTGTACCAGGTAGGTTCCTTCCCTTCATGGCGGCGCTGGGCGGAATGGAACGGCAAATACCGGGATGACATGCGCCGGTTCCTGAAGGGCGACTATGGCGTCATCGGTTCCGCCGCACTGAGAATTGTCGGTTCCCCGGATCTCTATCATCCAAAAGAGCGCGGAAGCAATGCCTCAGTCAATTTTCTTACATGTCACGACGGTTTTTCTCTGAATGACCTGTATTCATATAATACGAAGCATAATGAAGCCAATGGGTGGGGAAACACCGACGGAACAGATTCCAACGACAGTTGGAACTGTGGTTTTGAGGGAGAGACAGATGATCCGGATGTCTGCCGTCTGAGGATGCGGATGATGATGAACGCTTTCGCGGTTCTTTTATGCAGCCGCGGGACACCGATGTTTCTCTCTGGAGATGAATTTGCCGATACAAGATTTGGGAACAATAATCCCTATTGCCAGGATAATCTGATTTCATGGCTAAATTGGGATCTTCTGGAAAAAAATCGGAACCTCTTTTCGTTTGTCAAATACATGATTGCTTTCCGAAAAAAGCACACTGTCATTTGCCGGGACCTTGAAAAAAGCCGATTCGGTTTCCCTTCTGTCAGTTTTCATGGAACAGTGCCCTGGCATCCCGATCTGGCATACGATTCTCATGTTTTAGGTGTCATGTTCTCCGGTCAAAATGAAACTTCTGGTTATGAAGATACTGTCTATCTGGCGGTCAATACGTACTGGGAAGCCGTCTATCTGACACTTCCGCCTCTTCCAGATGGCTTTGAATGGCGCATCGCCGTCAATACAGGAGATCCACTCCGACAGACCTTCCCGGAACCTGATATGCCGAAAACGAAAGGTTCTGTTTTGCTTGGAGAGCGTTCCGTCATCGTATTTGTCGCATACCGGAACGATATTTTTTCATAAAAAAGGCCGCGTAAACGCAATGTCATTAAGTTAATTTAAAAATTAAAAAAAGCAGAATGCAAGTAGGTAAAA